>DATIKP010000016.1 GCA_035477455.1 Atribacteraceae bacterium | reverse complement strand
GAGAACCTATTTTGTCCCGCTGACTGTCGAAGAGCAGTCCTGATGCATACCGCATGGTAAATAAGCCGGAGTGGGGCAGACTCATAGTTTGCCCCACTCCGATCGGAAACATGAAAGACGTCACCCTGCGAACGCTGGAAGTTTTACGCCGGGTCCAAGCTATCGCTTGTGAAGACATCCGGATGACCCGCAAGCTGCTCTCCCAATACGATATCCACAAACCGCTGATCAATTATCGTCCACATAACCGTTCCCGGGTGACGGAAAGAATGATCGTATCGCTTCGGGAGGGGAACGAGATTGCTTTAGTTACCGATGCCGGAACCCCCGGCATCCAGGATCCCGGGGGAGAACTGGTTCGGATACTGGAAGAAGCCGGCATTTCCATTGAAGTTCTCCCCGGTCCGACCGCATTGATCCCGGCGGCCGTTCTTTCCGGTTTCTGTGCTTATGGATTTGTTTTTCTGGGATTCCTCCCAAGGAAACGAAATGAACGTCTTACCCTTCTCGAACTCTACGCTTCTAGATCTCTTCCTGTGATACTTTATGAATCGCCCAGGCGGGTATTGGAAACACTTCGGGAAATAGCCAGTTATTTTGGTAACGACCGTGAAATTTTTCTTTGTCGTGAGTTAAGTAAATTCTATGAAGAAAAGGTACGTATGACCGTTGGGGACCTGGTCGATGAGTTGTCCCGGCGTGAGGATATCAAGGGTGAAATTGTCCTGGTTATCCGGGGGGTGGACAATGAGCCAAGCCGTTTTCTGACCTTACCAGAAGAAGAACTCCTTTACCGGCTCCTTGAATCCGGGATGAGGGATAAAGAAATTGCGACTCTTCTTACCGGAGTGTTGCCGGCAAAGAAGAATACTATTAAACAATTTTTACACAGTGCCAGATCGGTTGATTTTACCCAGGAAAATTGCTTTAATAAAAACCGTCCTGGGAGGTGATGATTATAAAAATCAGGAAGTGGGAACAAGCGGAGATAATTCTGTTCTTCGTTGCCTGTTCGTCACTGTTATTTCTGATCGGAATCATTCTGGTTCTTTTTATGGAAGGCTTACCGGCGTTTCGCGAGGTCAGCCTTTCTGAATTTCTTTTTGGGCAACGGTGGCTTCCCACCTTTACCCCTCCACGATTTGGGGCTCTTCCCCTCTTTACCGGAACCCTGATGATTACCCTCGGATCCTTGGCTTTTGCGGTCCCGCTGGGCATCTTTTCCGCGATATTTCTTGGAGAAATATGTTCGCCCCGATTACGCGAGATTCTGAAGCCGGTCATCGAAATGCTGGCCGGAATTCCTTCAGTCGTTTATGGGCTTTTTGGTATTGTTATTCTAGGCCCCATGATCCGGGAGGTTTTCTCTCTTCCGACCGGTTTGACCGCCTTTACCGCTTCTGTTATATTGGGAGTCATGGCGATGCCGGCAATTGTCAGTGTCGCCGAGGACGCGATTACCTCGGTACCCCGTGATTACCGCGAAGCATCCATTGCCTTGGGGGCGACCCATTGGGAGACCATCCGTCACGTCCTTCTTCCTGCTGCTTTTTCTGGGATAAGCGCTTCGATTATTCTTGGGGCTGGACGGATAATCGGTGAAACGATGACCGTTCTCATGGTCGCCGGCGGATCCCCGGTCATTCCCACATCCCTATTTCAACCGGTGCGAGCGATGACAGCCACGATCGCCGCGGAAATGGCTGAAGCTCCCTTTGGAGGACTCCACTACCAGGTATTGTTTTTGATTGCCGTGATTTTATTCCTGGTCACTTTGTTCTTGAATATGCTTGTTGAGCGGATAGTCTACAAATACCACAGCCGGGTAAGATAGATGACGACCGAAATTCGGAGAAAATATCTGATTCAGAAATCCTGGTTTATCCTGTTTGGGGCCTCCATGTTTTTGATCTGCCTTTTTCTTGGCGCGATCATTTTCCTCGTTGCCTTCCGGGGAGCAGGAGAGATAAGCTGGGAATTTCTCAGCAGTATGCCTCGGCGGGGAATGACCGAAGGAGGGATTTACCCGGCGATTATAGGGACTTTTTACCTGGTGGTCGGATCTGTCGCTGTTTCTATGCCGCTGGGGGTTTTTTCCGCAGTTTATTTGAACGAATATGCCCGACCCAGCCCTATTATCCGTCCGTTGCGGGTTGCCATTCAATGCCTGGCTGGAGTGCCTTCGGTTGTTTTTGGCCTGTTTGGGCTGGGCGTTTTTGTCAAATTCTTTGGTTTTGGAGTTTCCCTGATATCCGGAGCTCTAACCCTGGGGATCATGGTCTTGCCGATCGTTATCACCTCTGTTGAAGAATCTTTAAAAACTGTTCCACTTTCCTTTCGCGAGGCGTCTTGGTCCTTGGGAGCGACCAAGTGGCTGACAATCTGGAAAGTTGTTCTCCCTTCAGCCTTCCCCGGGATAATGACCGGACTCATACTTTCGGTCGGACGAGTCGCCGGTGAAACGGCTGCGATTATGTTCACCGCCGCTGCTTTTTATACCCGAGGGATGCCTGATTCGATTTTCGATCGGGTCATGGCCCTATCCTTTCATATTTATGGATTGATGGCCGAGGGAACCCGTCCCGAACGCCAGGTTCCTATTGCTCATGGAACGGCCTTGGTCCTTTTAATGCTCGTTTTGGGGGTCAATTTTTTGGCAATTTATCTCCGTAGACGAATTCGCACCTCTCGAAAGTGGTGATCGAATGAACCAGGGAAAACTGAAAATAAATCGTTTTAATGTGCATTTTAGTGATATGCAGGTTTTATACGACATCATTCTCGATTTTCCGGAAAAATTAGTGACAGCTATCATCGGGCCTTCCGGATGCGGGAAGTCGACGCTTCTGCGAAGCATAAACCGGATGAACGATTCTTTCGAAACCATGCGGGTCAAGGGAGAAATCTTGCTCGATGGAAAGAACGTATATGATGAAGATATGGATCCGGTATTACTGCGCCGGCGTATCGGCATGGTCTTCCAAAGACCAAATCCGTTTCCTAAGAGTATATATGATAATATTGCATATGGCCTGCGAATACAGGGTTGGCGAGACCGGAGAAAGATCGCCGAACGGGTGGAGGCGAGCTTGCGGAACGCTGCCCTATGGGATGAGGTCAATGACCGGCTCTACACTTCGGCACTGGATCTTTCCGGAGGACAACAGCAAAGGCTGTGCATTGCCCGGGCCATCGCCGTTGAGCCTGAAATCCTCTTGATGGACGAGCCCGCTTCGTCCCTCGATCCGATTGCTACCGCGCGGATCGAGGAATTGATTAAAAAACTCAAGGAGAAGTATACTATTATTTTAGTGACTCATAACATGCAAGAAGCCGCTCGGGCTTCGGATTACACATCGTTTTTACTGATGGGTAAGCTCATTGAGTTTGGTCCTACCCCGCGGATCTTCACCAAACCCGCCAAAAAAGAAACCGAAGATTACCTGACCGGCCGTTTTGGATAATTGTTTCTGGAGGTGTTGGAATGTCCTTTTTGCTGCGCTTCATTTGTTTCCTTTTTCTTATTGTTTCTCTTACTCCGTTTCTGTTTATTCCCAACGCCTTTTCCCAAGAGACGGTCAGCTTGGGGATCGCTCCGCTTGTCGATCGTAGCGGAGAAAATTCACACTGGGGTTATTTCCTGCGCGATATACTGCACGCCGCGTTGGAACGAATAGACTCAGTAGCCTTGGTTGATTCCATCCAAGTCGACGAAATCATTCGGGAGGCCAGGCTTCCCAAGGATACCGTGCTTGTCCAAACAACGGCTCAGGTTTTGAGCCAACGGATCGGCTGTGAATATTTAATGACCGGCTCCTTCCGGTTGCGCGACATAGCTGGCGTCGAACGCTTTATCGTGAGTCTGCGCCTCTATCAAGCAGGAATTGACGGGTATGTTGAGTTGGAAAGCGAAGTGTTCGACCGGGCGGAGATAGGCCGGCTGGGTGAATATTTCGTTGGAGACATCCTCGCTATTCTGGGTTTGGACTTGCCTGCCGGATACAGTGCCCCGGTTTTTGACGTTGACCTTCTCGAGCCGCTTTATCTCGGGCTCAAGAAGCGCGATGAAGCTCTTCTCGCCTATGGAGAAAACCAGTTTCCCGATCGACCGCTTTGGCAGGAAGCGTTTTCCCTGGCCCAGATCGCCTTGGACCGGAGTCCGGATTATTTGATGGGTTATGCTTACCTGGCGGACATGTATAGGATAACCGGTTGGATGGCCAAAGAAGTGGAAACCTGGAATTTGCTCCTGGAAAGACTGGGCCAGGCCGAAAGAGCCGCGTGGACCATCACCGCAGCGGGCCGGGCCCACCTC
Source organism: Atribacteraceae bacterium (assembly GCA_035477455.1). NCBI lineage: Bacteria > Pseudomonadati > Atribacterota > Atribacteria > Atribacterales > Atribacteraceae > Atribacteraceae bacterium. Next base: position 9,710 of record DATIKP010000016.1, on the reverse strand, counting down.
CGGCTGGCCCATGCCTACAATTACCAGAATAAACCTGAGCTAGCCCTGAAGAGCCTGGAAGCGGCCCTCCGGTTCGATCCGGACCTGGCTGAAGGCTATTACCTCATGGGGGTCATCTATTATGATCAGGGGAATACATCCCGGGCCCAGGAACTCTTGGAAGAAGCCTACCGTCTCAATCCCGACCTCAAAGAAGCCAGATATTTCGCCGAAGTTGCCGAACGGGCGACGATTTATGGGCGGGACGCCTTTGAGGCCTACCGGGCAGGATACACTTATTACTATGCCGGGGACCTTACGACCGCTGTAGAGTATTTCCAGATGGCTGCCAGGCTGAATCCGGAGATGAAAGAAGCCCACTACTGGCTGGGCCGGGCACTCTACGATCTTGGGAAACTTGAAGAATCGGCTAAAATCTGGCAACGGGTCATTGAAATCGATCCTTTTGACAGCCAGGCCCGGCGGTTTCTTGACCGGAGTATTCAAGAACTTCGATACGGACGAGAGGCCATGAATCAGTTTCGTCAGGGTATGGATTATTATCAGGAAGGCCGTTACCAGGAAGCGATGGATTTTTTCCGGCAAGCAACTGTTCTGAGCCCAAGATTTCCGGAAGCCCATGAATTTCTGGCCCGTTGCTACTTTAGGCTGGGTGACACCGAACAATACATACGAGAACGGGATAAAGGCATTGCTCTCCTTGGGGATGCTCGGGAGAGGGGTTGGCAATATTACCAGGTCGGTTTTGAATTGTTTTCCTGGGAGCAACCGGAACAGGCTATTGATTTTTTACTAAAAGCGGTCCGTGAAGATCCGGACCTTGCGGACGCGCATCTGTTGCTTGGGGAGTTATTCGCAGAGCAAAAACGCTGGATAGAAGCTTACGAACATTATTCTCGGGCCAGGCGATTGCCACTCGATGACCAGACGAAAGGACTGGCTCTCTGGGGAGAGACGGTAACCCTGGTACGGCTGGAACGTTGGGAAGAGGCGTTACCTCTTGTTGAAGAGGTGGTCAAGAGTTATCCCTTTGCAAATTTTGCGGAAGAAGCGGAAGCGCTCCGGATCGAAACAATGGTTAAATTAAACAAATACCAAGATGCCCGGGTCGCTTTTCAACAGTTCCTGGTTCGTTTCCCGCGTAGCGCGGCTCTTGAAAAACTTCGTTTTCTGTACGGATTGAGTTTTTATCAGGACCAAAAATACGAGGAGGCCGTTGACGCACTGAAGTATTTCGTGGAGCAGTACCCCGGGAGTGTTTTTCTTCAGGAGGCGAATGAGGCCCTCGGTTTTTCTTACCGTGCCTTGGGTGAGGAGGAAAAAGCCCAGCGGTTTTTTGCTCAGTTGGAGGGGGAACAGGGTGCCTTCCTGGCGGCCGATACCTCCTATCGAAAAAAAGATTGGCCAAGGGCGATATCCGGCTTTCTGGCCTACCTGGAGAGTTATCCACAGGGGCGTTACCGGACAGAGGCAAGATTAAAACTCGCTTCCAGCTATCTGGAATCCGGAGAAACCCGGTTGGCCGAGCAAGTTATGGATGGATGGTCTGAAGAGGTGAGCCGGACATTTCCACTGGATTATGCCCAATTCCAGGTGAAACTGGCCTTTGAAACCGAGCAATGGGAAAAATTGATAGAGTACATTGAGCGAATGAAGAGCTTTGGTGAAGAACTTCAGACGGATTTTCTACTCCTGGAAGCACTGGCTTACGAGAACTTGGGGGATCGGGATCGGTCGGCGGAGCTAATTGCTGAAGCCGGACAAGACCCCGATGCGGTGTTGGTTGATGAAGAGGCTTTACTGGTTCAGGAAGCGGCTGATCTGGTGGCCGGTAATGATCCACAGACACTGGAACGACTCTCCCAGATCCTTCAGGGAAATCTCTCAACGGAGAACCGCTCGATCGTTCTTTTTCTGTACGGCAAAACGCTTTATCTCCAAGGTGATCTGACTGCGGCGAAAGAATCCCTCACGCAATCCCTGGCGGGAGGAGTATCCGATTTTCGGGATGAAGCGCTTTTTTACCTGGGAGACATCGCCTATCAGGCTGGAGATTGGAATGCGACTATCGAAGCGTATGAACCCCTTCTCAGTTTGGAGAAAGGAGAGATTTTATGGAGAACTGCGCAAGCCTATCGGAATGTTGGCCGGATGGAGGATGCCAGGAACCTCCTTATTCAGCTAGTAAACAACAGCGATTACGCGAAAGTTGCCCGCTTAACGTTGTTAAACGACGATTACCAGGCCGGACGCTACCAGAATTTTTTATCTGAAGCCAGGCGGTTTATTAGCGACTACCCCGATCATCCGGAGAGCGAAGAAATTCTTTATTTGTCTGTCTGGGCGGCGCATCATGCTGAGGAACCTGATCAAGCCCGGGAACTCATTACTGATTATATGAATAGATTTGGGAGTGAGGGTAGGCATCGAATCGAATTGCAGTCTCTGTTTGCGAACCTCCTGATCAAGGCCGGTGAATCGGAAGCGGCATTGGCTGTTTTAGAGGAACTGGCCGAAACCACCGAGGGAGAACAGGCTGATTCTGTTCATCTGCGGATAGGTACAATTTATTTGGGCCTCGAACGTTTCGATCGGGCGGCGTTTTATTTTGAGCGTTTGGTTAACGACCCGAATGGTAGCCATTTCACCCAAGCGGGGTATCTTTTGGGAGCCTGTTTGGAATATCTCGACCGTACTGAAGATGCGATTGTTTTTTATCAGCGGGTTGTTGATAGTGGGCGAGAAGACGTTTGGGTCACGCGTTCCTGGGACAGGCTCAGTCTCTTGACAGCTCAGTAAGAGGCGAGTACACTATGGCTGTTTATCCGAATTGAAGTCAGGAGGGTCGTTGTAGATGCAGATTTTTGCTGTCTTAGCCAGAGGGGGATACATCATGTATCCCATTGTTGGCTGCTCTGTTGTTTTTCTGGCGGTTTTCCTGGAGCGCTGGTATGTGCTCCGTTTTTCCAAAGAGAAAACAAAGAAGTATCTCCGTGCAGTGCGGCGTGCGATCTACCAAGGAGACTTACAGACCGTCCACGATATTAGCCAAAAGAATCCCAGCCCCGCTTCCCGGGTCATTTTGGCTGGCTTGAAGCGCTACATCAACGGAACACCCCGAGAAGCCCGTGATGCCATGGAAATTGTCGCTCTCCAGGAATTTCCTTTTTATGAGAAGCGCTTAGGTGTTCTGGTCACCATAGCCAGCGTTGCGCCCCTGCTTGGCCTTCTGGGAACCGTTACCGGCATGATCAGGGCCTTTGATGTCATTGCCGCCGTGGGAGTGGGGAGACCGATGGAAATGGCGGGAGGTATTTCCGAAGCCTTGATCACCACAGCGGCGGGCTTGTCAGTCGCCATCCCTTCGGTTATCGCCCACTATTATCTTTCTAGCATATCTGAGTCGATTGTCAACGACATTGAAAAAACCAGCACCGAACTCATGGAAGCGATTGAAGAAGCTTCCGGTCTGGCGGAAACCGCTGGAGCACGGACAAGGTTCATGAACAATGAAAGGGAGGAAACAGAAGAACATGTTCCGGTTTCGGCGAACAGTTCGGAAACGAAAGGCTGAAATCAATATGACGCCCCTCGTGGACGTCGTATTACAGCTCGTAATTTTTTTCCTGGTCACGACAACCTTTGTCAGCGTTCAAACCGGTGCTCAAGTGAATCTCCCTTCGGCTGATTTTTCGCGGATTGAAGAAGCGCAAACCATTACCGTTTCGATCACCGAAAATAACATGATCTATGTCGATGGCGCTCTGATCGATGCTGTCGAGCTTCCTTCGCTTGTTGTCGTGAGCCTGAGGAATGATCCTTTGGCCACTGTCGTTGTTGAAGCCGACCGAAACGTTCTCCATGGAAAAGTCATCAGCGTCATGGATATATTGAAGAAAGCCGGTGCGGAGAAGCTTGCCGTCGCCACCCAGCCGACGACAAGCGAATAGCTAAATAAGAATGAATAAAAAGTCGTTTATCAATGAGAAGAGAGTCTGGACCTTTGCTGTTTCTTTTTCCTTGGCTTTAAATATTCTGATTATTGTCTTGGTTTCTCTGTATTGGTTGGCTACACGATATGTTCCTCCCCCGGAAGAAGAGATAGTGGTCATACAGTTGATGGAAATTCCCTCTTTGGTGGCCCCGGTGTCGCCGGTTGCGGAAGAAGCCGTAGATATCGCTGAGCTGACTCCAATAGAAGAAGTCCGTGCGGAAAATATTTTGGAAATCCCGCAAGTCGAGACGGAGATCTCGACTAAAGTGGAACAGCAAGCGGAACAGGTGGAAATACCCAAGCCACCTCTTGATCTTCCAACGGCGGAAATGGTTGTTGAGCAGGCTTCGCCGGCGGGAACGAAATTGAGTACTGCCGGAGAGCGGATTGATCTCCCTGAGGATTTGAGTTGGCAAGGCGTCGAGGCTGAAGCGACGATCCGGGCCCGGGTGGAGGAGGTCGGAGCATCGACCAGGCTCGCTCAGTTAGCCCGGGAAGGAGCACAACGTATTGAGAGTACGGTGGGAGAAACACTGGCCACCGGTGAAATCGTGCCACCCCCTCCGCAAGCCGAAAAACGGTCTCCATTTACCAAGCGGCCGATTGCCATTGTCATGGAAAATGCGCCCCAGGCGCGGCCCCAATCCGGTCTTAGCCAGGCCGACATCGTCTACGAAATAGCTACGGAAGGAGGAATCACTCGCTTTTTGGCCATTTTTGCCAGTGAGGTTCCGGAACGGGTGGGGCCGGTCCGTAGCGCCCGGCCTTATTTTGTCATGAAAGCGGCCGAGAATGACGCGATTTTTGCCCATGTCGGTGGCAGCGTTGAAGCTTATACGATGATTCGGGAAATGAGAGTGAACGCGATCGATGAGTTTAAATTTTTCCAGGCTTTTTGGCGGACTCGGGATCGTCAGCCGCCGTATAATTTATATACTTCAATCGCGACCCTACGAAACCAGGCGCAGAGTCTCGGCTATAATAGGCCGATTCGCTCAGTCGCTTTTCCACTCCGGACGCCGGAAGAGGACTTAGGTACACCGCAGGCACGGCGGTTGGAAATTGGCTTCACCGGAGATTACCAGGTCCGCTTTGTCTACGATCCCATCCAGAACATCTATCGCCGGTATATTAACGGTTTACCGCACATCGATGCGGCTAATGGCAGGCAGATCACTTGTTCAACGATCATCGTCCAGATTACCGAGCAAGTAGTTAAAGATGCTGAGGGACGACTTGAGATCAGGTTCGTCGGCCGGGGTGATGGCTGGGCCTTTCTTGATGGGAAGGCGGTGCGTTTGACTTGGGAAAAACGCGATCTACGCGATAAAACCCAGTTTTTCCTGCCGGACGGACGGGAACTGAAGATCAATCCAGGTAAGCTCTGGATCCAAGTAGTCAATACCAATACCCCTGTCAATTTCCACTAAACGACAATGTCCAGGCAAGCGGAAACCTGGGAAGCAAGGAGTCAGTCGTACCTGGATTATTTATTCTGGGAGAGGCGCCTTTCCGAGAATACCTTGCTTGCCTACGGACGAGATATTGTTGTTTTCATCGATTTCCTGAAAGACCGTAATATCCTGAATCCAGATGATTTGACTCTTCCTGTCCTTGATGAATATCTGCACAAGGAATATCGAAAAGGATTGAATCCTGCTTCATTGGCCCGCCGAATCTCGTCTTTACGAACTTTTTTCTTATACCTGATCAATCAGGGTCTTCTGGAAGAAAATATCGCTCGCTTGCTTGATTTGCCGCGTATTCGACGGAATTTACCTGAGGTACTATCCACTGAAGAAGTGGAAAGAATACTTGCATCGTGTGATCGCAAAAGACCAAACGGCATCCGGGATCTCGCCATCCTCGAACTCCTGTATTCCAGCGGACTGCGGGTTAGTGAAGTGATAGCCATCGAGCATTCACATATCGACATGGAAAATGGTATGCTTCGCCTTTGGGGAAAAGGGTTTAAAGAGAGAATTGTCCCCTTCGGCGAAGAAGCGAAAAAGGCACTCTCGGACTACAGAATCGAGAGCCGGCCGATTCTGGCGGGCAGGAAAACAGTGAAAGCTTTTTTCCTGAACAGTTCTGGAAGGCCATTGACCCGCCAGGGCATATGGGGTCTGGTAAAGAAGTATGCCCGGTTGTCGGGGATCGAAAAAACCGTGACCCCCCATGTCTTCCGCCATACCTTCGCCACCCACCTCTTGGAAAATGGAGCGGATCTCAGGATTGTTCAGGAGTTCCTTGGACACAGCGATATTTCTACGACGCAAATCTATACTCATGTAAGCCGGACCATTCTCCGGGAAACCTATCATAGGGTTTTTCCCCGGAAATAACCAATTGAGGTGAGACTATCATGGAGAATATGCTTCAAAAAATCGCAGAATGTTCAAATTTCATCAGAGAAAGGATCGATTCTATCCCTGAGATCGGCATCATCCTGGGAACCGGGCTGGGTTCGCTGGTCGATGATGTTCGTGCTGAGCGGGTTTTTCCCTATGAGGATCTGCCCCACTTTCCAAGCTCAACCGTCGAGAGCCACCACGGTAACTTCGTTTTCGGCGAGTTGAATGGATGGCCTGTTGCGGTTATGCAGGGGCGCTTTCACCATTATGAAGGGTATACGATGAAAGAAGTCACCTTTCCGATAAGGGTCATGAAAGCCCTGGGTATTGAAACTCTTTTGATCAGCAATGCCGCCGGGGGGATGAACCGGAATATGAAGCGGGGCGACTTGATGGTGATCAGTGATCATATCAATCTGATGCACGACAATCCTCTGATCGGTCCGAATGAACCGGAGTTGGGTCCCCGGTTTCCAGATATGATAAACGCTTATGATCCACACTTGCGGGAAATGGCCTTCCAGATTGGACTCGAACTGGGGATCTATCTCCATCAGGGCGTCTATGCCGGCTTGTCCGGTCCTAATTTTGAAACACCCGCCGAATATCGCTTTCTCATTGCCGTCGGTGCTGATGCGGTCGGCATGTCAACCGTGCCGGAGGTTCTGGTCGCCAGGCATGCCTCGCTCAAGGTGTTTGCTGTTTCCTGCATAACGGATATAGCCATTGATGGAGCCATCGAAGCGGTCAGCCATGATATAGTGATTCAGGCAGCCCGGGAAGCTGAGCCGAAGATGACTGCCCTGTTCCGGACTATGGTTGGACGATTGGCTCATTGATAATTATTTATAGGTGGCGATATAGACTTAACTGCCTGTTAGTGAAATAGAGTGAGGCCCGGCTAAGGTGAGGGATCGTCTGTTTTTCTGCTGCCGGTTTTTGACGGCAAGAGAACCGGAACCTGATTATAGGTAGCGAGTTGGAGGAATGATTGTGCTCAAACCGATTTATTGGAAAGGGGATTCTCTGGAATATTTGGATCAGACCCGGTTACCGTTGGAAACAATCTATCGCCGGACGTCTGATTATCGGGTCATTGCCGGAGCAATCCGGTCGCTGGCAATCCGCGGTGCGCCTTTGATCGGAGTGAGCGCCGCCTACGGACTCTGCTTGGGTGCCATGGCACTACTATCCAGTAATGAAAGAGCCTTCGAGGGGGGGCTCAACGAGGTGGACGAGGTACTTCGGATGACCCGGCCAACGGCCGTGAATCTTTTCTGGGCCCTGGACCGGATGCGAGCTGTATGGTCGAACAGATGTCACCCACCGCGGGATAGTCACGAGATTGTCGCACGACTTGTCGCCGAAGCACAGTCAATTGAAGAGGAAGATTGCCGGGTGAATGAGGCGATTGCCCGGAACGGGGCTTCGTTACTCTATGACGGAGATACCGTGCTCACACATTGCAATGCGGGTGTGTTGGCCTGTTCGGCTTGGGGGACGGCGCTAGGGGCTATAACCTGGGCGGTCCTCAAAGAGAAGAAAAATATCCGGGTCTATGCCGACGAAACCAGACCTCTTCTGCAGGGAGCAAGGTTGACTGCTTTTGAATTATTTGAAAACGGGATATCGGCGACGGTGATCTGTGATAACATGGCCGGTTACTACATGTTGGAGGGGGTGATTGACAAAGCCATCGTGGGTGCGGACCGAATAGCCGCCAATGGTGATGTGGCGAATAAAATCGGAACCTATACAGTTGCCGTGCTTTGTCGCTATCATAACATACCCTTTTATGTTGCGGCACCCCTGTCGACCTTTGATTTTACTGTCGAAAGTGGAGCCATGATCCCCATCGAACAGCGTGATCCCAGGGAAATTGTCTACTGGAATGGCCGCCGGATATCACCACCCGGTATCTCGGTTGGAAACCCCGCTTTTGATGTGACTCCGGGTGAACTGATTACTGGAATTGTTACTGAGAAAGGGATCATGACCCCTCCGTTTTCGGATGCTATTCAGGGTTTAAAATTCCTTAGGAGCGAGTTGAACGGGAGGTGAAGATTGATGAATCCGTTTATTTCCGTATCGAGCATCAACCGGTTGGTTCGCTTCTCCGGTGACAAAGTTCCGGTAACCTCGTTTTACCTGAATATCGACAGACTCATTTCTAACCGTGATATTTTGCTGGAAGGGAATTCCCTGCTGGAGCAGGGGCGGAAATTATTCCTTACCCAAACATCTCTTAAGCCTGAATCGGTCTCCAAAGACTTCCGCTCCATTGAAAAATATCTTAATGAAAACCTTCCGGCGATGGAACATCTGAAGGGCTTGGTCATCTTTTCATGCACAGAACGGGATTGGTTTGATATCTTTCATCTTCCCCATCCAATCCGATCCCGTGTGGTCGTCGGCGAACTTCCCTATCTCCGACCGTTACTGGCCGTACTTGACAATTACCATCGAATCATGCTCGCAGTAGTCGATCATCGGGAAGCTCGTCTTTTTGAGGTATTTCTGGGACAGATTCGCGAACACGACAACTTCCATACTCCAATCCGCGGGAGGATCAAGGCCGGTGGATTAGCCGGGGTTGAAGAATGGCGTATCGAAAGGCGCATGGAAAACAGGATCATCCAGCATTATAAAGACGTTGCCGACAGCATCCTGAACCACTGCCGCCAAGAGCATTTCGACACACTGGTCGTAGGTATGAAAGAAGAGGATTATCCGGATTTTCTCCGGGTTCTCCATACTTATCCCCGAAAACGCCTCGCTTTCCGGGTTAATCTTAATCCGAAAAGCACTCAGAAAGAAATTATCGAAGAAGCACTCCGTCTCGAACGGGAAGTCCGAGACAATGAGAACCGGGATGCATTGGAACGTCTAATCAAAGTGGTCGGAAATGACGGAGCCGCAGTGGTTGGCCTTCCCGGGGTAATCCGTTCTGTACATCTTGGCGCCTGCCAAACGCTGATTGTTGATGAAAGTTACCGGGAACCCGGCGTGCTTTGTGAATCATGCGGCCGTCTGGCCCTGAGTGCGGAAGAATGTGACCAATGTGGGGGTGGAGTTTTACCCATTCCCGATATTGTCGGTGAGGTGGTCGAGGAAGCACTGCTGCACAGTGGCGAAATCCGCTTCGTCCAGAAGGACGATCCTCTGCTCCCGAATATTAAAAGGATTGGGACCTTTTTGCGTTTTCTGGTATAAAACCGGCATCGATGCCGTTTGGGGAGGAGGAGTCAGAAACCACTTCTCTCCGAACGCTTGAAAAGCGTTTGTACATCGCCAGTGAGTAGTCTCCGGTTCAATGTGATGTGGATTAGGACGACAAAAAGCATTACGAAACCACTGGCCGG
>DATIKP010000015.1 GCA_035477455.1 Atribacteraceae bacterium | reverse complement strand
CTTGTTCATCACCAAATACCCGGCCAAGCACCCCCAGGCCACCGACTGCTTGGCCAAAGACCGGGAGGGGCTCCTGACCTTCTACGATTTCTCGGCCGAACACTGGAAGCATCTGTGCACCACTAACCCGGTAAAATCCACTCATGAGTACCGTCAGGTTGCGAACAGACAAGACCCGCAACTGCGGGTCACGAGTGACCGTCCTCAGCATGGTCTTACAGCTCTTTCTCAGTGCCGGGAAACGGTGGAGAAGACTGAAGGGAGTTCCAAGGTTAGCAGAAGTGGTGGAGGGAGTTCAATTCGTCGAGGGAATACGCCAAAAAGAGGACGCCGCCTGATGGGTCATACCCAACATTTGACATTGACTCTTCTCATGGGTAATTCCTTTAGCGAGAGTTACATCCAATTAGTCTGATATATGGCTCTTTCTCGGCTTAGTCCTTTTTGTCGTCTCATCGTTCCCGGTCCATCATGTTGTCATCAACATCGATTCAGCTAGTGCTTATCCTCGTCTTTCCTAGTCAGTTCCGTATAATTATACCAGTTTATCCAGCGACAATCCGTCCTCCGGGAGATACTGCCGCCAGAATTCAACTGATTCCTTTAACCGGTCAACGATCTGGTCAGGATAGTCCGCGGCTCCAAAAAAGATTTCCAACGTCAGGAAAATCTTTCCACAACGGGGAGGCAGCAGCGGGTCTTCCGGTCCCTGGTACGCCTGCCTTAACGCCTCCAGGATCTTTTTTGGATGGACAATACCATTACGATTGTTTTCCCGAGTAAAGGGAAGGTGTGATGAGGATTGCCCGTTGGTTTGTTGTAAATGAATCACCGGCGCGTAACAACCGAGCTCTCTTAACCACTGATAGAGATCGCAATCTTTTTGTTCGGAAAAAAGATAGGGAAAGCGATCCATTTCCGATTCGACGGCGCGGAGTAATTCCCCCCAGGCGGCAGAAGAGGGAGCACGAAAATCCCGGAACAGTCGTCTGGTGGTTTCCGCACCCCACCAGACCGGGGTCGGCCGGTCGTTGTTTTTCATCTCTTCTATGGAACGCTCTATCCGCTCTTTGGTCGGTCTCAGGAAGCGAACCTGTCCGGTTGCGTGACCGCTGTCCAATGCCAGATAGGATGGTTCCCCAGACAACCGGTACACTTCCCTGAGGTATTCTTTACCTGTTTCTATGGTCCAGGGATATTGATGAGGGCTGTACATCTGTTCCAGCATCAAATAACCCGATCCGGCAAGCGCTCCATACCGCACCAGCCCAGCTATCGTCTCGAAAAGTCTCTGTTTGAATAATTGATATTCTTCCGGATCTTGCAGAACGGAATTCGGAAAGGCCTGTATATAGAAACCTAATCCCGCCTCCAGTCGGGCCGCCAAGCCAATCATGACCTTGAACCAGTCATTGACTAACCGATCTCGAATCCGATCATCGGGGTGTAAAAGACCGGCGGTCCGATAGGTTGAATAGCCGGTGAAAAAATTGGCGATGGTCACATTGTGTTGTGCTTGGGCGACGTGAACGCTCTCCAACCAATCGTCCAGGTAGGACTGGTTCCCATAAAATGGATCACACTCCGTATCGGTGCTCACCTCAATATAACCACAACCAATCTGCTCGGCGATCCGCATCCACTCAGCCGGACTGATCCAGCGTTTGACCGCAAAACAATTATCCAATGACAGATATATCCGAGGATACTTACCCATGCTCCCTCCAGCGGTCTTTATTTCTTCCGGAACAACTCCCGGTACTTCCCATAGGTGTCGTCCCACCATTTTTTCCCACTTGGTTCATAAAAATCAACCTGAGACGAACGAAGCGAAATTTCCCGGCCTTCTTCCAAACTGACGATCTCTCCATCGGCCTTCAGTTGCATCAAAAGGTTCCCCATTGAGGTGGTCTCCGTAGGTCCCGCCATCACCGGAATACCGGTCGCGTCCGCAATCCATTGACAAAGTGTCTTATTCTGGATACCACCTCCCATTATATGAATGAATTCGAGCCTGTGTCCGGTTATTTTTTCCAGGCACTCGACGTTGCGGCGGTATTTCAAAACCAGGCTTTCGTATAAACAACGGGCAATTTCACCCATTGATTCCAAACGTCCTTGGCCGGTTTGTACGCAAGCCTCCCGAACGGTAGCGGGCATATCAGCCTGTGGGCAGCCAAAAACCGGATCATCTACATCGATGAAGGCTCGGGAAGGACCGCATTGTTCGGAAACCTGGACAATTTCATCCCAACTGAGGCTGCCCTCTCTCTGGGCAAGCCAGCGATTTCGGCATTGCTGGATAATCCATAAACCAGTAATATAGGTGACCATCATGTTCCGGCCTTCGGGAATCGCGTTATTCCCGTATCCGGCCTCAAAGACC
>DATIKP010000014.1 GCA_035477455.1 Atribacteraceae bacterium | reverse complement strand
CCAGGATAGCCAGCAGAAATAACGCAGTCAAAAGCCAGATTTCCCGATCCCTGGCGATGTCCTGCAGGTAGGCTCCGATAATTTCTCCATCGATCTCTTCCACAGCCAGAATGACAGTTTGTCCCGGGTGAATTTTGGTTCCCAGATAAAATTCCTGTTCCGAGTAGTGATTCACAATCGTCACAATTTCACCCCGGTGTGGTCCGGAAGTGATCAGTACGTCAGCCTCCTGTCCGAGGTCGGCCAGCGTAAATTCCGGTATGAATTCACGCACCTCCTGAACTCTTCCCCGGTAGTAGCTGAAAATGTCCTGGGCTTGCGTGGATTCAGCCAAGCCCAGGAGGAGGACAGCAGTGAACAGACAGAACAGAAGTATCTTGGTGGAGTGTCTCATCGGGCCAGAGTCTTTGTTCATCGCACCAGGGCACCTTTCAGAGTCTCATTCAGGTAAGATGTGCAAAACCGGCAGCAGGTCTCCTCGCCGGGGATCATTTCCAAACAAAATGGGCAGGGTATAGTGTTTGACGGCGGCGGGATCTTCGCCCTTCTCAGGCGGTTGATGCTTTTAGTGATAAAATACCGGAAATCATTCATGACCTTCATGGGAATCCCTCCCGTGCTGAGCTATTTTTCATTACTAAAAACCGTGGTTTCTGGAAGATGCCCCTCGGCGACCTACCGACCTTTCCAGATGGACCTCGGTACCGAGAGTGAAATAATCCTTACTTATCCGTATACCCATTATATCAGTTCTCTTTTGAATTGATATCTTGACACAGTCTGGCTATGGTGGTGGAAAACGAACGAGACATCGGGTACAATAAAACAGCGAAGGATGTCTGTACCTGGCTGAACCAAGGAGGGCCCATGGAACCCATATCCTCTGAAGTCGTGGAAAAAACCTGGCAAAGAATCGGTGTGATGGATCCGCAACTGGCTCACGAGCTTATCGGCGATTTGGAGAACACACAACCGGTCATCATGGAATATTTAATGGCAGGCAGCGAGGAATTGTTCAACCAGGCCGAAAGGGAACTGGTGATTTATCTGGGAATCGTGATTTGGCAAATCATGAAAGACGGTTTCCCACCTCCTCCCCAGGTGTTGTTCGAGGATATCGAAAAAGCCGAAGCAGCCAACTTGAAAATGCTCGAGTACCTGGGAAGCTCGACCCCCGGGGATTTTAGTCGGACTGTGGAAACCGTAGTGGTCAACTATAGCCAGCCGCAAATCCTACGGTACGTTGTCGAAGCGCTCTTCGAATTCGAAGAGGACGAAGATGTGGCAGGGAGTGATACAAAAATCAGGGACGACATGAAAGGAATTATATTTATTGTTTTGAAAACCATCATTGACTGTTTGGATCGCTAACGTCCCTTGCTACCCGAAAGAGCGCTTACAAATCGCTTTTACCGCTGGTAGCGACCCTTTTTCTGCGTTTTTGTAGCTCCGCTATAATATCGTAGAATGTCAGATTCTCCTTTTTTACCAGAACCAGCAGATGATAGAGAAGATCGGCGACTTCCCATTTGATGAGCGCTTTGTCTTCTGCACTCATACAAGCCAAGAGTACCTCCGTTGATTCCTCGGAAATTTTGCGCAGGACTTTTTCCCGGGGAGCTTCCAGGAGCTGGCGGGTATAGGAAGATGCAGCGCTTTCCTGGGAACGCTCTTCGATCACCTGGAACAATTCCTGCAGGAACGCGGCACTGGCAAAAGGCGGTAAACTACCTGTCTCGGGCATGACGCCTTGATCAGTGATTTCCCGATAATAGCAGGAAAGCTCACCGGTATGACAAGCAACGCCTTTTTGCTCGACTTGGACGAGCAGTGAATCACCGTCGCAATCCAGGTAGAGACCGGTTACCCTTTGAGTGTGCCCGCTGGTTTCCCCCTTGTGCCAGAGGCATCCACGACTGCGGCTGAAAAACCAGGTCGTTCCCGTTTCAAGCGTCTTCTTCAATGATTCCCGGTTCATGTAGGCTGTCATGAGCACTTTGCCGGATTCTGCGTCTTGTACTACCGCGGGAATAAGTCCATCCTGGCTAAATTTGACCTGTTCAAATATTTTTTCCATCAAACTTCAAGCCTCACTGGTATTCCCCGTTTTCTTATGAAGGCCTTGGCTTCGGGTATCGTGCATTGCCTGCTATGAAAGATCGAAGCGACCAACGCCGCATCTGCCTGTCCTTCCCGCAATACCGCCACCAGGTGTTCGAGCTTTCCCGCTCCTCCGGAAGCGATGATCGGTATCTTGATTCGTTCGGCGGTTTTACGAGTAAGGTTTACTTCATACCCGGACAGGGTTCCGTCAGTATCCATGCTGGTTAAAAGGATTTCTCCGGCTCCCAGCTTTTCCACTTGGACTGCCCATTGCAGGGCGTCCTTTCCGGTAGGGGTGCGACCTCCGTTGATAAATACTTCCCAGTAGCTGTGCCGGGTGATCCGGTCCCAGGTTTTTTTGACGTCAAGGGCGACAACAACACACTGGGATCCAAATTTTCCAGCCAGTTCAGTAATCAGGCCGGGGTTCAACACGCAAGCGGTGTTGATCGACACCTTATCCGCCCCGGCTTTGAGGAGCTTGGTGACCTGTTCTTGGGTATTGATACCTCCCCCGACCGTGAATGGTATGGTGAGCTCGGCGGCGACCTTCTCCGCAACTGCGACCATGGTTTCACGCTTTTCGTAAGAAGCGGTAATATCCAAAAAAACCAGCTCATCGGCGCCTTCCTCTTCATAGTGTTTTGCCAGTTCAACCGGGTCGCCGATATCCCGGATATTTTCAAAGTGTATTCCCTTGACTACTCGTCCGTCCTGGACGTCGAGACAGGGTATGATTCTTTTGGTCAGCATTTCAAGCCTCCCGTGCAAATAAAACGGTGATGAGTGATGGAGAATCGGTCATTAATGAAAACAGCATTTTTAAATCTTCGATACATCGCTTTATCTGGCCCGATACCACCGAGGAGTATCCAAAGAACTCACAAAGCAGCCGGTACAAGGTTTTTTTCTTTCTCGTCCCATCTATCCTCATTGTTTACTCTTTGAGGAGGGCGAGAGCTGCGGGAAGGGAGAGATTTCCGGTGTAAAGTGCTTTTCCCAGGATAATGCCTTCTATTCCATAGGGTAAATTTTTCAGGGCTCGGATGTTCTCCAGAGAGGAAATTCCGCCGGCAACGATGATAGCAACGCCGCTTTTGGCGATAAATCGCTCGATTGTTGGGAGATTGATACCGGTCAAAGTGCCGTCACGGGTGATATCGGTGAAAATGAAATGACGGACACCCATCTCGGAAAAGCGGCGAGCCGACTCAGTATCTGATAATGACGATACCTCGATCCAGCCTTCCAGGGCAATTTTTCCGTTGAGTGAATCAAGGCTGACCGCAACAGAAGAGGGAGATAGCGCTAAGGCTTTTTCCAGTACCTGTGGATTACGGAAGGCCACACTTCCCAGGATGATCCGTTTTGCGCCCATATCCAGGTAGTGACGAAAGGCCATCAGGTCCCGCACTCCGCCTCCGACTTCAACGGGAATCTTCACAGCCTGGATAAGTCGGGAAATGATCGAATCGTTGACTGGTTTTCCGTTTTTTGCACCGTCGAGATCCACCACATGAAGAAAGGCAGCTCCCTCCTCTTCCCAACGCCGGGCCGCATCGATCGGTGATTCGTTGAATACAATGACCCTGGAATAATCGCCCTTTTCCAGCCGGACACACCGGCCTTCGATAATGTCGATTGCGGGAAGCAGGGTGATCACGTGCCAGACTCCCGCAACCATAGTTTCAGAAGTTCCATTCCCCACACCGAACTCTTTTCCGGATGAAATTGTAAACCCCAAAGAGTTCGAGATTGTATGATGGCCGGTATGACCACGTTATAATTGGTAATTCCAACAACCATGTTCTCATCCTCGGGTATGGCGTAGTAAGAATGCGCGAAATAAAAAAATCGTCCTTGGGGTATGATTTTGGTTAAAGATGTAGT
>DATIKP010000013.1 GCA_035477455.1 Atribacteraceae bacterium | reverse complement strand
GCCCGGAACATCCATCATTGTATGCCGGATTCGACCGTAAATCCTGGACGGTTTCGTTTCCTGTATCTGTTGTCGGATCGCTGGCCTTAGGACTCCCAAGAGGGAGAGGAAAAGATAAAAGAGTATCTCGAAGCAAAAAGGCCAAGGATGGCCTTTTTAACTACTGGGTGAAAAAAAATGATGAATGAGTTCGATATCCTGGAAAAACAGTTGGATAACTTCTCGGAGGATGACAGAAAAACGGCGTTTCTTGCTCTGATGGAGCGATTGAGGGCCGGTCATATTGCACCTCCTCTCCATCCCTTCCGAATGAATCTGCATTACCATAGCTTCTTTTCCTTCAATGCTCTGGGATATTCTCCGCTACATATAGTCTGGCGAGCCAAAAAGGAAGGCTTGGGCATGGCCGGAGGGGTGGATTTCGATGTGTTGGATGCGGTGGAGGAGTTGTTCTGGGGCGCCTTGGAAGCCGAATTACCGGTCGTTGCAGGAATGGAAACCCGCATCTTTCTTCCTGAGTTCCGTACGGAGGAATTGAGTTCTCCCCGGGAACCAGGGGTTGCCTACTATATGGGGAACGGCTTTACCCGGCTTCCCCAAGCAGGGACTGAAGCGTTCCGGACGCTTGCAATCCTTCGGGAAACGGCACAGGCCAGAAACCGTAAGGTGATCGACAGGATTAACGTTGTTGGTCCGGTTATGCTGGATTTCGACCGGGACGTCGTACCTCTGACTCCGGCGGGAAATGTAACGGAACGGCATATTATCCAGGCGCTGATTTTTCGGGTGGAATCTGTTTTCCCAAATTCCGATGATCGGATAGCCTACTGGTCGGGAAAACTGGCGATTTCTCATAAAGCGATCGAACAAGCTTTTAATAATCAGCCTGATCTGGCGGACTTGGTCCGGATGAAACTGCTGAAGCATGGGGGAATGGCGTATATTGAGGCAGGCGAAGGTGATTTTCCACGGATCGAAACGGTCAATGCCCTGATCGAAGAAATGGGGGCTATTCCTTCTTTTTCATGGTTGGACGGGACCAGCAACGGAGAAAAAGACCCGAACAAACTCCTTGAGTTTTGCCAGGATCATGGGGTGGAGTCGTTCTTTATGGTACCCGACCGGAACTGGAATGTGCCGGACGAGGAGGAGCGTCGTCAAAAGGTCGCCAATTTTCACCGGATGGTGGGAGTGGCGCGGGATCACCATATGCCCGTTTTTGTCGGGACGGAGATGAACAAGAACGGTCAAAAGTTCGTAGACGATTTAGATTCTCCCTATCTATGTTCACTGTCGCCGCATTTTTTTGAAAGTGCCTGGGTTCTCTGGGGACATAGCGTGCTTGAATTGTCTTCCCGAAGAGGGTACGGGAGCGATTGGGCGCGAAGACATTTCCGGTCCAGGTCAGAGAAAAACCGTTTTTACTCGGAGATCGGAAAGGGAACCCCTGCGAGTCGGGAATCAATCAACCGGCTTGGACAGTTGACTTCCGCACAAGTTTTAATGCGGGGACGGTGATCGGAAGTGATTCTGACCTTGACCCTGAACCCCTGCATTGACAAAACCCTGTTCGTCAATCAGCTGGCATCCGGTGACCGGATTGTGGTTCGGGAATATCGTGAAATAGCCGGTGGAAAAGGATCGAATGTGTGTCGAGTTCTGAAGGGTCTGGGAGGGGAAGTGGTAAATTTTTGTCTCCTGGCCGGCTATACCGGCGATCGGGTCAGCGAACTCTTACAAAATGAGGGGATTCAGGTCGTGCCATATTACATCCCTGGACTCACCCGGATGGTGACTACTGTGGTAGAAGCTGGCTGGCGGCAAACCAGCTTTTTTGAACCACCCCCCCTGCTTACAAATGATGCAGCATCTGATCTCATCGATATTTTTGTCCGGTATGCCGAAGAATCCGACATGGTGGTGGCTTGCGGTAGTCTGCCCAATTGTCGGGTGGATTTATATCAAAAGCTGTTTGAAGCGATCCCCGGGAAAAAAACAGTGATCGACGGCCGAGGAGAGCCTCTCATGCGGGCTTTGAAGGCTAAACCCTGGTTGGTAAAAATGAATATTGCGGAAGCCGAAGAAACCTGGAGGAGATCCCTGCAAGAATGGAAGGACCTTACAGCCTTTTTCCTGATGCTTCGGGAGGGGGGGGTGGAATGGAGCATTGTCACTTTTGGAGAGCGTGGTGTTCTCCTGAGTGGGAAACATGATTTATGGGCGGCCCTCCCTCCCCGCGTGGAAACGGTCAATCCCGTCGGGTCGGGCGATGCATTTCTGGCAGCCTTTCTCCATACCCAGGGAAAAACCGGCGATCCCCGAGAATGGCTTGCCTGGGGTGTGGCGGCAGGGGCGGCCAATGCCGCGGTTTGGGATGCCGCTCATGTCGATGTTGACCAGGTGGAACGCCTTCTTTCAAAAGTGAAAGTTTTTACACCGGTCATGGCGGATCTGGATGAACTCCTTGGTGGATAAGGATCAATGGGGCGTGAGGGAATTGGCCGGTCCGATTTTTACCAATGAATTTGCCAGCCCCGATGGTCAGTTTCGTGCTGAATGATGGCCTGCCAACCGACACAGTCGGCTTTTTGCTTCCGATGATGAATTCTCCATTACCGGGATTCCCCCGTTGTCCTGGATTCTATGGCTATGATAGCAAACTTGATTTTGCTGCAAAAACTCATTTCAGCAAGGCCCCGTTGCCATCAGCCCCGCCTCATCTGGCATTTTCTCGCACGCATCAATGACCACGTCCGGTTACAGTGATGCTGAAAAGGCCATCCTTGGCATATTTACTTCGAAAATGCGGTGATTTCGGCGGCTGATTTAGGCAACTCAGGCCCAGGCTTCCTTCGTTCTTTTGCAGCAAAATTACTTATTGCAGTGGAATCATTAATCCGTACTTGACAAAATACAACCGATATAGTTAGATAGTATATAGAACTAACTAAGTTGTCAACCCATGTCTATTATTTCCCGGTTCATCCAATGGAACTGTCCGGTCGGCAGGGCCGAAAGCGTCAAGAAGGAAGCGATGAAGGGGTTTCCCCCATCGCCGATTACCCATCACCGTTAACCGAGTACCATTCTTTTTAGAGAGGTGAAGCCAGGAGGCATCCGTTGACTTCACGCGAGAGAGTGCTTACGGCGCTGAGGGGCGGCCAGCCAGACTACATCCCCTGTTGCTTTATGCTGTTTTTCAATCTCTGGAGAACGGCCCGCACCCGGCGGGAATATGTCGAGAAACAGCTAACCTTGGGAATGGACGCTTATGTGCCGGCAGGCCTCCTCAAACATAGTCTTCACCCGCAAGCTCAGGTTCATGACTGGCAGGAACGGCGGGGTAATGAAACAATTTTTTCCCGCCGGATCGATACCCCTGCCGGACCGCTTTGTTCCCGCGTCGTTCAGAGAAACGGCTGGCCCACTTGTGAACATTTACCACTGTTTGACGATTGGCTAATCCCTCGCACAGAAGAGTTTTTGGTCAAACCAGAACAGGATTTGGAGAAAGCGCGTTATTTGTTTGGACCGTTTCGCAACGAACACATCGAGGCCTTACGATGTCAAGCCCAAGAATCAAACGAGATTGCCCGGGAGCATCAACTTTGCCAGATCGGTGGCTGGCAGGCCCTCGCGGAGCCGGGGACAACGGTTGATTATGGAGTTATGGGAGCCGACGCTCTGGCCTGGCTATCGGGCTATGTCCCGATCATGGAACTTTCTCTCACCCGTCCCGCTATTATTGGTGAATACCTTTCCATCATTCATGACTGGAACCTGAAGCAGATTGAACTCTACCTGGAAATGACCGCTGCCGATTGTATCTGGCGGCGCGGCTGGTATGAGACTTGCGAATTCTGGACACCGAAATCCTATGCCGCCCTGATCGCTCCGCTATTGCACAGAGAGGTTGAATTAGTTCACCAGGCTGGAAAACTGTTCGGATACATCATCACCAGTGCCTTTACCCCGATTCTCGATACCATTTTGGATTGTGGAGTCGATGTCTTGATCGGTCTTGACCCGGTAGAGGGAAAGGGCACCGAGCTTGCTACCGTGAAGCATCGTTTCCGGGAAAAAGGCCGGGCATTGTGGGGTGGCGTTAGTGGAGCGTTGACTGTGGAGCTGGGTACGGAAAAGGAAACGGAAGAGGCAGTTTTATATGCCTGTACAGTGTTAGGCAAAGGGGGTGGATTTATCCTTTCTCCGGTTGATAACATACGGGAAGATACCGAAAACGCCTGGAAAAACACCAAGGTTTTGATCAATACTTGGAAACAATGCCGTAGTCAATGAGAGATTTACTGAAAGGAGGATCGTATTTATGATTCAGCCGACCATAGGATTTATCGTATTTGGAGTGCATAAGGACGGCTTGCTGGATCCGATGGGGAAACTTTGGATAGATGAATCGGTGATATCCCGTTCCAAGGATGCCCTGCGTCGGCAGGGGATCAGGCTCGTGGAACACGATACGGTGATCGCCACCAAAGAAGAAGCTCGGATCGCTTTGAAGACCATGAAAGATAACGATGCGGTTGACGGTGTCATCCTTTTCTCCGGGACCTGGGTATGGGCGGCTCACTTGATCGGCGCAATTCGGGACTTCGCTTTAACCGGAAAAGGACTTTGTTTGTGGACTCACCCTGGTTCACAGGGTTGGCGTCCGGTGGGTGGACTGGTTATGCACGGGGCCCTTCGCGAGGTCGGAATACCGCACCGGTTCGTATACGGTGGAGCGGATGAGTCGGAGGAGGTCAACCGGGTTGTGAGTTATTGCCGGGCCGCGTACCTCAAAAATGCCTTGAATCTCTCGACCATAGGCACCTTCGGTGGCCGGGGCATGGGACAAACGGTGGGAACGGCCGATCCATCGCAATGGATGCGTCAGTTTGGAATCGACATCGATTCCCGGGATACGACAACCCTCATCCGGACCGCCGAAGCGGTTAGGCCTGAAGAACTGAAAGCGCTGGAGCCCCGCCTGCGGGAACTGTTTGGCTCCCTTCCCGAAAATAACACCGCCAACGAACGGTCACTGCGCCTATACCTGGCCATTAAAAAGATCATCAAAGAGGAAGGCTGGGATTTCTATACCATCCAATCCTTCCCCGGAATGGGCGATGATTACTGTGCCACCTCTTTCGCCCAATCCATGATGCTTGAAGACAGGCAGGCCACAGCCACCCTGGGTGATTTCAACACCGCCCTGACTGTTTACCTTCTCAACGCTTTGAGTGATGACCCGATTTATTACGGAGACCTTCAGCACATTGACAAGAGGAAAAAAGAGATCAAGATCATCGGCGACGGGGCGATCCCGCCGTCTCTGGCTGGAAAAGTCGGCCCGGCCGGGTTCTCCCAACATGGAGTGCCGACCGAAGGAGAAGCGGGTGGCCTGGCGGTTCAGCTGGTTTGTAAAGTCGGAGAGGGTGTTCTGGCCCGCCTAGGCCGTGAGAACGGCCGATTCCAGATGGTCATCTGCCCGGTAACCATCTTTGAGCCACCAGCCGAACAGGTGAAAAAGCGTCGTGAAGAATGTGGTATCCCTTTCTGGCCTCACGGGTTCGTCACCCCCCATGGAGATATGGAGAAACTCATTCAGGCCTGGACCAATGAGTATGCCTGTCTGGGTTACGGTACAGGCTTGGCTCCGGCCCTCGTCGATTTCTGCGAGTTAACCGGCATCGAAGCGATTGTCCCGTAATTTGCCCGATAAAGCGATGGTGTTTTTTGTCCTGAATCCACCGGAGCGGTCACCCCGGCCAAGATTTTTCGGATATAATACCCATCATGTGTGGACGCTTTGCTTTAGTGGTGAGCAAACGTGAGGTGGAAAAGCTCTTTGGTTTGAAAATGTCTGAAGAGTTGACGCCCCGTTACAACATTAGTCCCGGTCAGATCGCTCCGGTTGTTGTCAGTGAAGGAGCCGGGGGGAGTAAACGGATACGTTTTATGCGCTGGGGACTGGTGCCATCCTGGGCTAAGGATCCGTCTGTTGGGAACCGTCTGATCAATGCCCGTTGCGAAACCGTTCGGGAGAAAGCGGCTTTTCGCTCAAGTTTTCTCCGAAGACGGGCGTTGGTCCCGATCAGCGGGTTTTATGAATGGAAGCGGGAAGGAAAAGTCAAGCAGCCATACTACAGCATCCTGAAAAATTCCCGCCTTTTTTCCCTGGCCGGTCTCTGGGAATATTGGGAAAGAAACGAAGGGGCTCTTGAGACGTTCACAATACTGACCACGACTCCAAACAACCTGCTGAGATCCATCCACGACCGTATGCCGGTGATCGTATCACCATCAGACATCGATTCCTGGCTGTGGAACGGGGCCGACCAGGAAACCTACGCGAGATTGTGTAGTCCGTTTCCGGAGGGGGAGATGGAGACCTATCCGGTGTCAAGGCTGGTCAATCGCCCGGAAAACGATGGCAAGGAACTCATTATCAGACAATAGGAGCAATGAGGCCGGGGTTATTTGCTCCGGTTGGTTCCGGACCATTTTTCAAGATTCTCCTGGTTCTTTTCGAAAACAACCACATGGCCTTTTGTTAAACCACAATAAATCCGGCGATTGAATATTCGCGATGAACATTCTTCAAATTCACCATACAGGCCATTGCCTCCCTTTTAGAATTTGACAGGGGAGGCAATGGGGAATACTATTTTGGTACTGATTGGAAATTACCTCTTTACTCATAGCTTGGTTTCAGAGAATACGCGCTTTGCGACTGAACCTCCAAACCCAGTGGCTTTTTATGCCGTGCCCGAAGCATTTATTGAAATGATCGGGGTTGAAGTCGACCTGTCCGATATTACCAGTGAAGCCGAATAGACAGCCGGAGCAGATGAAGGCCTGTCCCAGGAAGGGTTGAACAAATACATCGGATAGTATCGCTTAACCTCTCTGGTTACGTAACTTGTGCGAGGAAGGCGAGTAGTTGGAAAAGAGAAAGGAAGGAGGTGCCGGAATGACCGGAAACCCAGGAGGGCGTTGGCCGCCGACGCCGGAAGGAGATCAGACAGCATGGAGGGATATCTGGCAGAAGATAGTGGGGCAGAGGGGAGGTGAGGGAATGCGGAAGCTGCTCAAAATGAGGCAAGTGGTGGGAGTGGTAATCGGAATTGTGCTGGCAATCTGGCTGGCAAGTGGGATATATACTGTTGGCCCTGGCGCATTAGGGGTGGTGAGGCAATTTGGGAGATTTATATCCCAAACCGGCCCTGGGTTGAACTATCGCCTGCCCTGGCCCATCCAGGCGCACGATGTGGTCAATGTGGCCGGGATAAGACGGGCTGAGATCGGCTTCATGACCGTGGAAGAGCAGCCGGGTAGGCCGGAAAGACACGTGCGAGTGCCAGATGAAGCGATAATGCTCACTGGGGACAAGAACATAGCCGATGTTCAGGTTTTGGTGCTTTATCAGGTGGTCGACGCCGAAAAATTTCTCTTCCGTGCTGAATCCCCTGAGCGGGCTCTGGAAGTAAACGCTGAGGTCGCCCTTAGAAGCGCTATCGGAGAGATGACCATTGATCATGCGATGACTGTGGGTCGACCTGAGGTCGAAACTGAGACCTGGGAGTTTCTACAGTTTCTGTTGGATAGTCATTTGACTGGACTGCACGTGGTGGGAGTGGAATTGCAGGTAGTAGATCCCCCCGATGAAGTCCGGGAAGCCTTCTATAATGTGGTGCGGGCCAAGGCGGACAGAGAAAGGCTTATCCGGGAAGCTGAAGGATATGCTCGTGATGTAGTCCCCCGAGCCAGGGGAGAGGCGGCGGCGATGGTACACGCGGCCACCGCCTTCCGAGACGAAAGGATAGCGCTGGCTGAAGGTGAGGCGGCGCGGTTTGGCAAGATTCTTGAAGAGTACCGGAAGGCGCCGGCAGTGACCCGCCAAAGGTTGTTCTTGGAGACGATAGAGCGTGTTCTGGCTGAAACCGAGAATTTCATTATCGATCCCGCGGTCGGCGGCAACCTGATGCCCTTTCTGCCCCTGGGGGATCTGATCGAGCTGGAGGAACCAGCGGAGGGTGAAGAATGAAAAAAGCAGTGATAGTTATCGTGCTGGTTCTGGTGGCCCTGATAGTACTCTCTCAGGCGGTATTCACCATTGATGAGAGAAAACAGGCGATTATCCTTGCACTTGGCGAGTATGTAAGGACGATCAAGGAGCCGGGGTTGAACTTCAAAATCCCATTCATTCAATCGGTGATCCGTATGGAACGAAGGGTGCTGGAGGCCGATGCCCCTGCGACGGAGTTTATTACTTTGGACAAAGAAAGGCTGATGGTAGATAGTTACACGCGCTGGAGAATTGTAGATCCTCATCTATTCTATAAAGCGGTAAGAGATGAGCATGGTGCCAGGCTCAGGTTAAATAGCATTGCTATCTCCAGATTGCGGGAAGAGCTTGCCGCACACAACCTTTGGGACATCATTCGTCTCGAGAGAAAGCCGATTATGGACACCGTCAGCCGCCATACGGACAGAATTACCCGCCGTGACTTTGGTATAGAAGTAATAGATGTTCGCATGAAAAGGGTTGATCTTCCCGAAGGGGTACAGGAAGCTGTTTTTGCCCGGATGAGAGCGGAACGGGAAAGGATGGCCATGGAGTCTCGGGCTGAAGGGGCGCAAGAGGCTAAAAAAATCACGGCCGACGCCGACAGGGAGGTAGTGGTTTTGCTGGCTCAAGCGGAGAAAGAAAGCAGGATACTGAGGGGAGATGGAGATGCCAAAGCTGTCGCAATATATGCCGCAGCCTTTGAGCAGGCCCCTGAGTTCTTTGGCTTTGTGAGGAGCCTGGAGGCATACGAGGAGTTCCTAGGAGGGGAAACTACGCTGGTGCTGAGAGCCGACTCCGAACTCTTCAGATTTCTGCAGAGTCCGCGACCCGTGGACTGAGCGCGGTAACTGGTCATGGCAAAGCCCGACTATTACGCCACCCTTCAGGTCCATACCGAGGCGGATAGAGAAGTGATCGGCGCGGCTTACCGTAGACTGGCAGCGAAATACCATCCAGATGTGAACACCTCACCGGATGCGGCCGATCAGATGAAGCGGCTCAACGAGGCCT
Organism: Atribacteraceae bacterium; assembly: GCA_035477455.1. Classification (NCBI taxonomy): domain Bacteria; kingdom Pseudomonadati; phylum Atribacterota; class Atribacteria; order Atribacterales; family Atribacteraceae; species Atribacteraceae bacterium. The sequence goes on along the minus strand of DATIKP010000013.1, from coordinate 4,139 downwards.
ATGAGGTACTCTCTGATCCGGTCAGGAGGGCGGCCTATGATCGCTCCAGAGGGATGACGTTCGGGGGAGGGTTGGGATCCGGCGGGTTATGGCGCCGACTTGTGGTGCCTGTCGGTTTAGTGCTGTTCATCGTAGTGGCCGCCAAGCTGGGGATCAGAGCGGCATTGCTGATGCTGGTCCTGGCCATGATCATATGGGTGGCGGTAAAACTGTGGAAATAGGTATCTCTGCCCTTTTTTATTCTGAAATCACCACCGGGGCAAGGCGACAGAGACTGATCCTGATCGCCTTGCCCCGGAACGGTCAGGAACGGTTACGAGCCTGTTGGATTGCCGTACCTACCGCAGCGGCGATAGCGGCCTTTTTTTGATCCTGATTGAAGATTTTTTCCAGTTTTTGCTGCAAAGCCCTCTCTTCGACAATAATCCGTTCTATTTCCGGGACGAGGCCCTTCTGTTCGGTAATGAAATGAGTGGTCAGTTTCCCGGCCAGGAAATCCGGCCTGGTCAAAACCGCTTTGTGGAAGGGAATATTGGTTTTCGGACCGATGATGATGTACTCATAAAGCGCTCGCTGCATCCGGTTGATGGCTTCTTCCCGGTTCCTTCCCCAGACGACCAACTTGGAAATCATCGGGTCGTAATAGGTGGGGATGCGATACGAGGTAAAGACGCCGGAGTCCACCCGGACACCGATTCCACCCGGTGAACGATACCCCCGGAGCTTTTCCGGTGAGGGAGCGAAGAGATTGAGCGGATCTTCGGCGTTGATCCGACATTCGATAGCGTGACCCCGGAAGACAACCTGGGTCTGGCTGAAAGACAGGGGGTTTCCGGCGGCGATGAGAATTTGTTCCCGAACGATGTCCACACCGGTGATCATTTCAGTGATCGGATGCTCCACTTGGATACGGGTGTTCATTTCCATGAAATACAGATCGCCCTGCGAATAAATAAACTCCAGAGTTCCGGCGTTGGTGTACCCGATGGTTTTTGCCGCCTCAGTAACGATACCCCCGACTTTGTTGCGGAGCTCATCGGTCATGATTGGCGATGGCGCCTCTTCGAGCAGTTTCTGATGTCTTCTCTGGATCGTACATTCCCTTTCGCCCAGGTGAACAACGTTGCCGAAACCATCGGCGAGAATTTGAAACTCGATGTGTCGGGGTTCAGTGACATATTTCTCGATGAACACCGAAGGGTCGCCAAAAGCCGACCCGGCGGTCGCCTTGGCCTGTTCGACGGCGGACAAAAGTTCATACGGACCGGCGGCGATTTTCATACCGATTCCGCCACCACCGGCGGCGGCTTTGATGATAACCGGGTAACCGATTGTCTCTGCGATCGCGAGCGCTTCTTCATTGTCCCGGATTTCGCCGTCGCTCCCTGGGACTACCGGAACACCGGCTTTTTTCATCGTTGTGCGGGCCACGATTTTATTGCCCATCAATTCGATTATCCGGCTGGAGGGTCCGATAAAGGTGATTCCTTCTTTTTCACAGGCAAAGGCGAAGTTCGGATTTTCAGCCAAAAATCCGTAGCCGGGATGTATGGCTTCTGCTTGAGCCTCTCGGGCGATCTGGATGATTTTTTTGATGTTTAGATAGCTCTCTCTTGGATGGTTCCCTCCCAGCGGATGGGCTTCATCGGCATAGCGGGTATGCAGCGCGTTGGCGTCCACATCGGAGTGGATCGCGACGGATTTGATTCCCAGTTCACGGAGGGCCCGCATGATCCGGACCGCGATTTCCGAACGATTGGCGACTAGAACCTTATTAAACATCAGGCGTTCCTCACTCGATGACCATCAGGACATCGCCGGAGTCGACGATCTCGGTGGCGAAGGTATACACTTCTTTGACGATACCTTCGGTAACGGCATGGATTTCATTTTGCATCTTCATTGCCTCCAGAACAACCAGCGTTTCGCCAACCTGCACCGGGTCGCCGATATTTTTCTTCAGGGAAACGACCATACCCTGCATGGGCGAAATCACCGCTCCTTGGGGAATGTCTTTGCGCTTGCGGGGAGACTCCGGCACCGCTTCCTTGGCTTCCCGGCCATCGATGGCCGGACGGATTTTAACCCTAAATTCCTCATCGTCTACCGTAATGATGAACTCATCGGATACCAGTGAAGTTGTCGCAGGCACAGCGGATGGTTTCATTTCGCACACCAGCTCTTCGGCGACCGCTTCGCCACGCAGGAGCTTGGCGGCAATCTGTGGATAAAGGGCATACATCATCAGGTCTTCCTCAGAGTTGATGGGGACCTTTTGCTCCTCGGCTTCTTTCTGGATTTTTTCCAGTTCGGGTTCCAAAATATCGGCTGGCCGGACATCGATCGGCTTACGGTCTCCGATGACTTTTTTCAGAATTTCCGGATTGATCGGAGCGGAGGGCTTACCGTATAGTCCAAGGCAGTAGTTTTTCACTTCTTCGGTAACCTTTTTATAGCGTTCACCCTGGAGGACATTGAGTACCGCCTGGATGCCCACAATCTGGCTGGTCGGGGTGACCAGCGGGGGATACCCTAAATCTGCGCGGACCCGGGGTACTTCTTTCAAGACGTCGTTATACCGGCCCAGAGCTTTTTGCTCTTTGAGCTGGGAATACAGGTTGGAAATCATACCACCGGGGACTTGGTGGATCAAGACGCTGACGTCCGACCGTTCGGCGACCGGACTACACAATGAGACGTATTTTTCCTTGATCTTAAGAAAATAGTAGCCTATGTCCAGCAATTGTTCCAGGTTAATACCCGTGTCATAGGGCGTATTCTGGAGTCCGGCCACCATGGCCTCGAGCGGTGGCTGGGACGTCCCACCGGCAAACGGCGAGAAAGCGCAATCGATAATGTCTACCCCGGCCTGGCAGGCGGCATAATAGCTCAGCATCCCCATCCCGCTCGTCGAATGGGTGTGGAGGTCGACGGGGAGGTTGACGTTTTTTTTCAGGGCGGTGACCAGTTCAAAGGCAACCTTGGGTGAAATGATCCCTGACATGTCTTTGATGCAAATCACGTCGGAACCCAACCGCTTGAGCTGAACCGCCAGCTCGACGAAATTCTCTATGGTATGGACGGGACTCGTGGTATAGGATATTCCCCCCTGTACCACGGCGCCGGCGTCTTTGGCCATACGGATAGCCAGTTCCATATTCCGGATATCGTTGAGAGCGTCGAACACCCGGATAATATCGATGCCGTTTTTCACACACAAGGGGACAAACCGTTTCACGATATCGTCGCTATAGTGACGGTATCCTAAGAGGTTCTGGCCTCGCAGAAGCATCTGTAGTTTGGTTTTTTTGACGCCGGCACGGATTTTCCGAAGGCGTTCCCAAGGGTCTTCAGCCAGAAATCGGATGGAGGAGTCGAAAGTCGCCCCGCCCCAAACTTCCAGTGAATAGAAACCGACCTCGTCCAATTTATTGAGGATCGGAAGCATGTCTTCGGTTCGCATCCGGGTGGCGATCAGGGATTGGTGGGCATCCCGCAATGTGGTGTCGATGATTTTAACCATGAACATTATCCTCCCAGAGCAGATTTACGCCGATTCAGGGCTCTCGTATTGAGGTGTAACACAAGGCGCGGCTTGAATAGCCCAAGAAACAACGAATTAGACGAATTATACTGAAATCTCCCCTGTTTCGCAAGGAATGGGAAGATAGGCTGTCAAGACTCTATGAAAATGCCCCCCTTCTACCCTTTTTACTTCGTATTTACATAGGGAATCCCGAGTTCTGGCGAACCTCGCCGAATTCGATATAATAGTCGGTAATTGGAAAAACCCAGGGAAGCGAGGAGAAAGGAGAGAACCATGGCTGGTATGAACGTTTTATTGAGTTTTCAACAGATTTCACGGCCTTTTTTGGACTGGGTGTTCACGACCGCATCTTTTCTTCCTTTCTTTTTATACCAATTTCCTGCTCAAAGAAGCATGGCAATTTCCACGCCCGGAACATCCATCATTGTATGCCTGGTTCGACCGTAAATCCTGGACGGTCTCGTTTCCTGTATCTGTTGTCGGATCGCTGGCCTTAGGACTCCTAAGAGGGAGAGGAAAAGATAAAAGAGTATCTACTGGGTGAAAAAAAAAAATGATGAATGAGTTCGATATCCTGGAAAAACAGTTGGAT
>DATIKP010000012.1 GCA_035477455.1 Atribacteraceae bacterium | reverse complement strand
GGGTCAACCAAGGCAGGTTTTCACAGACGGTTCTCGCCAGTTCTGCGGCTCAGTTGGGGAAAGAAGCGCACCAAGAGTTTTTTTTGTAGGTCGTTTAAACCCCCACCGTTCATGGTTCTTGAAAATCATGCGTCAGTTCTGGAGTTGCCTGCGTTTATTGAACTGGCCGACTTTCAGGCTTGATCAATACCCTCCGGAGACCACCAGGACCTGTCCGGTGACAAAATCCGCTTGCTCATCGGTGAAGAACAAGACCGCCCGGGCGACGTCTTCTGAAGTCCCCAGGCGGCCCACGGGAATTTTTTTGATGACTTCCGGTCGCCGGTCTTCAGGGGTGACCTCCCGAAAGAGATCCGTGTCGACCTTACTCGGGGCAACGACGTTCACAGTGATCCCCCGGTGGGCCCATTCTTTGGCCAGAGCCAGGCTGAAAGGAATCATGCCTCCTTTTGCGGCGGCGTAATGGGTTCCCGAAGTTCCTCCGGTGATTCCCGACGTTGAGGAAATATTGACGATCCGTCCCCAACCGGCTTCGGCCATATGGGGAAGAGCCGACCGGCAGGTGAGGAAGGGACCCTTGAGATTGACGCTCATCAGGTGGTCCCAGGTGCTCTCGTCTACCTTTGTCGTGTCGATGTAACCTGGATCACCGACTGCGGCATTGTTGACCAGGATCTCGACGAAGCCGAGTTTGGAATGAACGACCGAAAACATCGCAGCGACATCTTGTTCACGGGAAACATCGCCCCCCACGGCGACCGCTTGCCCCCCCTCTTTCTCGATTTCCCGAACGACGGCTTGGGCGGCGTCCGGGTGGGAGTAGTAATTGACGGCCACCCGGACGCCCTGACGGGCCAACTCCAGAGCGATTCCCCGGCCGATTCCCCGGCTGGCGCCGGTGACCAGGGCGACGCGCCGATTCACCTTGATCATGTTATTAGCACCTCCTCATTGCAAGACGGGATACTCAAGGATACAGTCAATCAGGGTGTGAATACCTCGTTCAAAGTCGGCAAGATTCAGCCGTTCGTTAGGGGAATGCACCTGATCGTCAGGACTCCCCCAGCCGATAATCAATATGTTTTCGCACGAGAGATGGCGTTTGAACATAGTGGCGACTCCCACTGATCCCCCAAGACGAACATAGACCGGAGAACGGCCGAAATGCCGCTTGAGCGAATGATGCATAGTCCGGAAAATTTTTGAGTCCCGGGAAACGACGATTGGTTCAATACCCGAAAATTCGGTCAAGGTCAGTTCCACGCCGGGCGGAGCGATGGAGTGGAGATAGTCGCTAAGGAAGTGGGTGATCGAAGATGGATCCTGTTCCGGGACCAGCCGCATACTCACCTTGGCTCCGCCGCGGGCCGGTATGATGGTTTTGGCTCCCTCACCGGCGTAGCCGCCCCAGATACCGCACACATCGAGGGTGGGACGCAGAAGCATACATTCCTGCGCAGTATACCCTTTTTCCGGGGTTAAGGCGTTGACTCCCAAGTATTCCAGCATGCGTTGTTCGTTAAAGGGAAGGGAAGCCAACTCTTCGCGTTCCCAAGGTTCAGGTTCTCTGACCTGGTCGTAGAAATGCGGAATGGCGATATGACCGTCGGCGTTTTTCAGGCGGTCCAGGAGGGAGGCCAGAACATTGAGTGGGTTGGCGACGCCCCCACCGTAGACCCCTGAATGGAGATCGAAGCGCGGTCCGGTGATATCCACCTGGACGTAACACAGCCCTCGCAGGCCGTAACTTAATGTGGGGATTCCCCGTTCGTATTGCTGGCCATCCAGGATAACAATGGCCTCAGCGGTAAAATCCCGGCTTCTTTTGCTTAACCATGATTCGAAATGGGGGCTTCCGATCTCTTCTTCCCCTTCCACGACCAGGATCAGGTTGATCGGAAGGGAGGATTGCACTGAAAGGATGGCTTCGATGGCCTTTAAAGCGGTAAAGAATTGACCCTTATCGTCATTCGATCCCCGCGCATAAACAAACCCGTCACGCATTTCCGGAGAAAAAGGAGCCGACGACCACTCTTCCAGAGGGTCGGGAGGTTGTACATCGTAGTGGCCGTAAATGAGGATGACAGGACGGTCCGGGTGGTCGATGCGGTGGGCGAAGACCACCGGATGTCCATTGGTTTCGTCAACACTGGTCTGGAAGCCAAGCTGTTCTGTTTGCCCAGCGAGCCAACTAGCGGCCTGACCAATGGCCGATTGAAAGGACGAGCCGGCGCTGATGCTGGGGATCCTGAGGAATCCGCATAATTCGCTATGGATCCGTTGACGGTGTTGCTCAATATACTGGTGGGTTTCCTGGGTTTTCATCGCTGCGATTCTCCTCTTTTAATGCACAGTAGATCCCATCCTCATTTTTCCTAAACGCTACCGTCGGGTACCGACTGGCCGACTCCTATTGGCGCTGTTGAAGGTCTGTTCACCGATTTCCTGGAAATCGGTGAACATCATGATTAATATACAGTGGTATGATGTTCTGGAGAGCATAGTATACCATTGGTCGAGGGGGGCCATGTGTTAAATGGAGAATCCACGGCAGATTTGCTTGAATTGATGGACAGCCTGATGATGCGATAAAAAGGGAGAGGCCGGCCTGGTGATGGCCGAAGGCCGGCCGGAAAAAGGGGTTTATTCCTCGAACATCACCACTTCGAATCGCTCCCGGAGTTCAGCGAGTTTCTCTCGGTATAACGCTTCCTGTTGTTGACCGGTCAAGATTTGGCGGATTTCTTCTTTCACATCCGCCAAAGGCCGTGTGCCCGGGCTTTGGCGGTCGGTGAGCTTGATGATGTGAAAGCCAAACCGGCTTTCCACCACAGCGCTGAGCTCATTGATCGCCAGAGCGAAGGCTGCGTCCTCAAATTCAACGACCATCCGGCCCCTCTCGAAAAATCCGAGGTCGCCGCCCTGTTCCCGGGAGGGACAATCGGAATACTTTGAAGCCGCCTCTTCGAAGGGGAGACCCCCTGCGATCTCCGCGAGAATTGTTTCCGCTTCCTCGGCGGAATCAACCAGAATATGGCTGGCCCGGATCCTTTCCGGGGTGGTGAACCGGGTTGAATTTGCCTCATAATAAGCCTCGATAGCAGTGTCTTCAACGGTGATATCGGAAAACACGGTTTCTACGGCATACTGGGTCAGCAGATTTTTCCGGATACTCTCCAAGTCCCTTTGAAAATCTTCGTTCTGGTCCAACTGGTCCGCTATAGCCCACTGGTAATAGAGGCTCTGGTTGACCAATTCTTCCAAAATTCTCTGGCGTCCTTCGGGAGAGTTGAACTGGATAGCCATTTGCGGATCGATCCGGGACAGAAATTCGTCGATTTCTGACTGCTTGATCTGTATTTCCCCGACCCGAGCGAGCACGGGATCGGTTGATTCAGGAGGGGCGGTTTGGGCAAACACCGCAGTGCCAAAAAAAAGGGACAGACAACACAGAATAGAAACAATCTTTACCAAGCGGGACATGAACAGACCTCCAATCGATGATATAAGTTTGGTGGTTCGTTTCTCGGACGAAAGGAAAACACCACCCCTATATTGTAACTGATTTTTCCAAGATATGTTCATCTTCTTCCGTGTTTCCAAAGGTGAGGGACGATTCGGGGCAGGAGAATAACTTCTACAATGTTTGGCCCAGCCTAAATAAGCGTGGACAAAAAAAATTGATTCCACTGCAATAAGTAGTTTGTTTTATGAAGAAAACGAAATACTTTCTTCATCTTCCCTTCATCTTTGTCTGATACAAAAAGAAAAAACTTTCTGGGAAAGAAGGGAGATGGTTTGGCATGGAAGAAACGACTTCCCACCGGTTACTTGCACTCGTTGAGGAATACGTGGATCGCAGCTGGCATCTGATGAAATATTCACCTTTCTGTATCTTCCGTTTGTCACCTGATGATGGCAGGTCTGTCGTAGCTTATTTGAAAGACAAAGCGTTTCAGGATGATATAGAGAGGATTCGTCAGGGGTTCCTGATAAAGGTGATCGATTTATTTCATTTCCAACCGCTGGCCAGCCAGGAGATCGACCTTATCGTACGAGGGAAACTTAAGGAGCGGACTCCTATTTTTCACGTCGAAAGCGTTAAGGGAATAACCCTGCTCTTCGAATGCACGGAAGAGAAGGCCCGTGAAGCCGAAGAACTCCACGATGCGGTGTCAAACATCTGTGACTGGTTCATGCGGGTTGATATTATAAAATGTATCGAGCAGTGGCAGCGCAGCAGAAAACCTATTGTTCTACTCCCCAGTAGGATGGCTGGCCTTGTTTGATCGGGCAGGCTATTTGGACTCACTGACGATCTTTAAGAATTGAGTAACGATACTCGGATCGAATTTTTGTCCAGCCGAAGCTTCGATTTCCCGGATAGCCTGGGCGGTGCTCTTGGCTCTTTGGTGTGGGCGGTTATGAGTCATGGCGAGAAATGCGTTGATGATGTTGGATAATCGGGCGAGGTACGCGATTTTTCCCCCGGAAATACCAAGCGGGTAGCCGGTCCCATCCCAGCGTTCCCGGTAAGAGAGTATCGAATCGGCCAGGGGCGCGAGATCGGGAAAATACTGTACAATACGGAAACCGATTTCCGGATGTTTTTTGACGATATCCCATTCGGCTGGTGTGAGGAATCCCGGTTTTATCAGAACCTCTCGAGGGAGGGCAATTTTTCCAATGTCATGGAGCATTGCCAGCTTCAGCAACTCTTCCAACTGGCGTTTGGACAGTTGGAAACTTTTTCCCAGGGCCAGATGGAGTTCAAGGATTTTCCCCTCACTGTTATGCCAGGTTTCCTGATGGATTTCAAAAAGTTGGTATTTCAGGGCTTCTAAAAAAATCCGCCGGACGGTACTGCTTTTTAGGGTTTTTTCGTGAAACATCTTCTCTTCGGCTTGCTGAAGGACAGAAGCCAACACCTGGTTCGGGTGGATTTTCGTGGCCAGACCGAGAGAAGCGCTGATGGGAATCGGCTTCCATCGCTTCTGGAGGCACCTTTCCAGGATCCGGCTGCAAATTTCTTTTCCCTTTTCCTCCGGGGTTTGGGGGAGAAGAATGGTAAACTCGTCCCCTCCCCAACGGGCAATGACGTCCTCCTGCCGGCATGACTCCCGAAGAATTCCGGAAAAGGACATTAAAAGATGGTCTCCCTTTTGGTAGCCGAACGCGTCGTTGACCAGCTTGAGACCATTGATATCGCCCATAACCACTGAAAGTGGGAGTTGCCGTCTGGTGTCGAGTCTGCGCATTTCCGTCTCGAAGTACCGACGGTTGAACAGTCCGGTCAACTGGTCGTGAAAGCTCAGCGAAAGAAGGTCTTTTTGTAGGCTTAAGTCTCGGGTAAAAGCTCTATAGGAATCGACGCTCTCGTGGATAAAGATGCGGACGGTTTTCTCTCTGGAAACCCGGTCAGCTTTGAATGTCTGATCAGGGTCGCCCGGAAGAGGGGTGTTTGAGTTATCAGTTTCTCTCATGACTTATCAACCATTTTCATTATTGGCGGTATATTTTCTAACCATAAATATCACAAATCCATTCGGTGGGCAACCGGCAATCCGAGTTGAGTATCGTTTGGGAAGTCAATCTGTCGGCAAGGATTTTCACCCATAAGGTTTTTAATTCTTTCGCTCTTTAACTCTCGCACCCTTCTACTGGCTGGCTTCAAACTCCACGTTTTTTGATAGAATAGACATCAGAGACAATGTTATGCTTGAATTTCAGACTTAATGTTTCAGGGAGGCGAACGTAAGGATGGAAACGGAGCTTTCCGAGAAGGGAACCAATTTTCTGGAACAGATCATCATCGACGACTTGAAGAGTGGTCGGGTCAAGACCGTGAAGACCCGTTTTCCTCCGGAGCCGAACGGATATCTGCATATTGGTCATGCCAAATCGATCTGTCTCAATTTCGAACTGGCTGAAAAATTTGGTGGCGACTGCAATCTGCGCTTTGATGATACCAATCCGCAAAAAGAAGAAGCTGAATACGAAAAAGCCATCATTCAGGATGTCCGGTGGCTGGGATTTCGCTGGCGTGCCATATGCTACGCTTCCGATTACTTTCGGCAGTTTTACGAATGGGCCCTGGAATTGATCAATTTCGGAAAAGCCTATGTCGACCACCAGAGTGCCGAGGAAATCCGGGAAGCCCGGGGGACCTTGACCGAGCCAGGGAAGGAGTCGCCTTACCGGAACCGTACAATCGAAGAAAACCTGTCATTATTCGAAAAAATGAAAAAGGGGGACTTCGCGGAAGGTCATTGTGTCCTACGGGCGAAAATCGATATGACCCATCCCAACTTGAATATGCGGGATCCCGTGATGTATCGCATCCTGAAAAAACCACATTACCATACGGGAGACACCTGGTGTATCTACCCCCTGTACGACTTTGCCCATGGTTATGAGGATGCCATCGAGGGGATCACTCATTCGATATGTACCCTGGAGTTTGAAAACCACCGTTCTCTGTACGACTGGTTTCTGGATAACGTCAGTGTTCCCTGTCGGCCTCAGCAGTATGAATTTGCCCGGCTCAACCTCAGTTACACGGTGATGAGTAAGCGGTTGCTGCTTGAGTTGGTGAACCGGGGTATTGTAGCGGGTTGGGGCGATCCAAGAATGCCCACCATCAGTGGTCTACGCCGGAGGGGCTACACTCCCGCCTCCCTCCGCCGCTTCTGCCACGAGATCGGGGTGGCGCGGGTGGAGAGCCTGGTCGAAATCGAATTTCTCCATCACATCATCCGGGAGGAATTGAACCGAACCGCTCCCCGGAGAATGGCGGTGCTCAAACCGCTCAAGGTGGTGATCGAGAACTATCCGGCAGGGAAAATCGAGGAACTCGCCGCGGAGAACAATCCCGAAGACCCGGCCGGTGGCACGCGTCCGATGCTCTTTTCGCGAAATCTTTTCATCGAAGAGGATGACTTCATGGAAAACCCGCCCAAGAAGTTTTTTCGTCTCGCTCCCGGACGGGAAGTGCGCCTCAAACACGCCTATATTATCAGTTGCCGGGAGGTGGTCAAGGACGTTGCAGGGCGGATTGTGGAACTGCGTTGCCTTTACGATCCCGACTCGCGCAGCGGTTCTGTCCAGGCGGGCAGGAAGGTCAAGGGGACCCTCCACTGGGTGGCGGAAAAAGCGGCGCTGAGGGCGACGGTGCGCCTCTACGATAACCTGTTCACCCTGCGGGACCTCTCACGGATGGAGGAGGGAAAAACTTACGAAGACTACCTGAACCCCGACTCTCTCCAGGTGTTTGACGGAGTATTAATCGAACCCTCCCTGGCCAAAGCACATCCGGCGGACCGTTTTCAGTTCCTTCGCCAGGGCTATTTTTGTGCCGATCAGGAACACACACCGGATCGACCCCTTTTCAACCGGATCGTATCTCTCAGGGATACCTGGGCGAAAATCAGCGCTCAAACCGAGTGAGGAGGAGACCCAATGGCTGAAAAGAAAGTTCTGATTATCGGCGCTGGTATCGCCGGGCTTTCCGCTGGATCGTACCTTCGCCGTAACGGGTATGATACCGAGATTTTCGAAACCCATGCGTTGCCGGGAGGACTTTGCACCGCCTGGAAACGGGGTGACTATACCTTCGACTACTAGGTCGGTAAATACAGCTACATCTACCTTGTGGAAGCCTATCGGAACGAAAAGGGTGAACCAAGTCCTTAAGATTCTGGCAAAGCAGCGCATCCAAGAGATTGCCACTCAGCGCATCGTATATCCTGCAACTAAGGAACAGCGCTGTATATATGAGGCTTTTGGTATCGAGGTACCCACGTAGTTATAAATGCGGGGTGGGATTTTAGGATTTAACTTGTAGCATATATGTGCTATAATATAGCTATAACAATTTGTCATAGATAGCTCCCCCCTCTAACGCCCCCCGCTTCTTCGAAGCGGCGGCCTAAGAGCGGCTACGCTACTATATTGACTGGTTCTAAGCTTCAGCCTTCTGCTGAAGCCAAGACTCAGTTGAAGAGGTGATAAAATGGCAAGGAAAATTACTTTGCGGCAAATGGGTGGCTCCATTGGAGCCACAATACCTAAAGAAATTGCTGAACGTTTCCATCTTAATAAAGGTGATGAAGTATTTGTTTCTGAAACCGATAAGGGTATCTTGATAACACCATACGATCCCAACTTTGATAAAGCGATGGCTGTTTATGAAAAAGGGGCCAAGAAATATCGTAATGCTCTTCGCGAACTCTCTGAGTAGGCGCCTATATGAAAGAACCGATTTGGTTGACCAAGGCAATCATCGAGGCAATTCACATCAGCCAGATGCGGGAACATGGCGGCCAGTATGGTGTCAGAGACATAAACCTTATGGAATCCGCTCTTGCACGCCCAATGAATCGCTGGGCATATGAGCAAGAATCAGACATTATAACTTTAACAGCTATTTATGGATATGGCCTGACAAGGAATCATTGCTTCATAGATGGTAATAAGAGGGTCGCTTTTATGGCGATGTATACTTTTTTAGGTATTAATGGATATGAAATTGACGCGACAGAACCAGAAGTTGTCGATTTGATGCTCGGCGCTGCAGACGGCAGTATTTCTGAAGAACAATTAATAAGCTGGTTACGCATGCACGTACGGTAAATCCGGGGGCGGTTGTATGTCCGCAAGGGCTGGCATGTTCAGCAGGAGACAGACCTGCCAGGGTAATAACCATTTTACCCGGAGCTACCGCGGAAATAGTGATGAAAGGATATTCTATATGAAACGCATTAAACTTTTGAACATAGCGCCCTAAGCGATTCATTAGGTTGCTCCCATTGAGCAAACTGATTTAAGATAGCGACATTGAGATCTTTTATATTTGGAAAATAACGATTGTGTGTTACCTTGCGCCGGGTGATTCTCCAAACTCTTTCTATAGGATTGAGTTCCGGTGAATAAGGCGGTAAAAAAGCTCTTTGAAATCGTGGCTGATGCTCTATGAAAAAAGGCTTTAAATCTTTGGCGTGGTGCTATCGCGCATTGTCTAAAATCATAAGGATATTCCCATGGGTTTGGCTGAGTAAAAAGCAAAGAAATTGTTTGAAGCTTTCGGCATTGAAAATTGAAGACGGCTGAGTTAATAATCGACCTGTTTTCAGATTCACTGCTCCAAAGAAGCCAACTCTTTCTCGAGGAGAGGCCGATATAACTCGAGGCTGTTTTCCTTTTGGAGCCCCAGTACGTATAAGACTGGAAGATCTTTGAAAATGAACTTAGTCCTGCGCTCATTTTACCCATTCCGGGAGTTTTTTTTAAATTCTTCTCGTTTTTGGGGGTCAGCTTCAGCGGCCTTTCTGCGAGGTCTTTGCCGGCTGAACCCCAGTTTGTGGAATAGATTCTGGCATTGGCGCACTCGCAAATATACGCCAAAACCTTTTGCAAGGTGACAGGAAAGCAGGGGGCCATCCCAAATACTTTGGTCATAGCCAAATTCTCTGGGAGAAAGTAACAAGTCTTTGCGTAACTCTGCTTCCTGTGATTCTGACAGCTTACGGGGGCGTCCGGAACGGACTCCTTCTTGTAGTCCGGCCAGGCCGCTTTTAATGAGTCGGTGCACCCAATTGTAAACACTGACAGGAGAGTGATTGTAAATACGCGCGGATTCATAAC
>DATIKP010000011.1 GCA_035477455.1 Atribacteraceae bacterium | reverse complement strand
CCCCTCGCGGTCTTGGAGGATTCTAACCAAGGGGCGGATGGGCAAGCCTTCATTCAGGCGAACCACAACCGCTATTTCTCCGGTAGACAAGCGAACCGTCTCCCCTACCGGATACGGAGCGATGTGTCTGACCATAGTCGTGACCACCTGGACATCGAACAATCTCCCGGCATTCCCCATCAGATATTCCAAGGCTTCCGCATAAGAGAAGCGCTTCCGATAGGGACGATCGACGGTCAATGCATCATAAACATCCGCGCAGGCACAGATCCGGGAAAGAAAGTGGATGTCTTCTTCCGCCAGTCCATAGGGATATCCGGATCCGTCCAGTCGCTCATGGTGCTGAAGGGCGATCGTAATACATTCATCATGTTCAGGGAGATTTTCCAGGAGAATTTCAGCCGACCACGCCGGATGTTTCTCGATGTCCGACCATTCATTGACATTCAGTTGCCCATTCTTATTCAGAATTGCAGCGGGAATTTTCATTTTGCCTAAATCATGCATTATCGCTCCCAAGGCGAGAATCCGAAGCTCCTTACGATCCATGCCTAAAAATTTACCCAGATACACCGATAACGCCGCGACATTCACCGAATGGGCGAAAACTGAATCGTCATGCTGCCGGAGTTGAACCAAGCTGACTACGGATCGTTTCACAGAAAAAATTTCATCGATTATTTCATCCACCAAACGGGTGACTGTCTGCAGCGAAACTCGGGCTCCGCGCACGGTCTGATAAAAAGTATCATGCAGCGTTTGGAGGGCTTTTCTTCGAGTTTCGTGGGATATTGTTTCTTCAAGGTTGTAATCCTTACAACGGTTGTCCCGGATATACACATACTCGAAACCCATTTCCCGTAAACGGTTGATAAACTGCGCCGTCAAGGGGATCCCATCCCTCAATAGAATGACGCCATCCTCCCGGACAACCGGATATCCGATCCGCATGCCTGGCTTAAGGTTCCTTATCGAAATACGTATCATCTTTCAGGTCGGCTCCTTTACCGTTTTGGCCGTAGGTTTCCACAACATAATCGTTCCCCGTGAGATAAAAACTATTACCAAAGCAAAAAAACCAACTTACATGATATGGAAGGAGGGCTTCCATAACTTGAGACTGTGGAAGGAACCCCGGTTTCTTCGGCCGATACTGGTCATGTTTACCGATATTCATTATACTTTGAGAAAGCAAACAGGAAAAGTATGCTGTCCGTATTTCTCTACAAAATGAAGCAGTATCCTTGTCTGGATATGCCAAAGGGTTCTTGGAAAAACAACTCACCCGGCCGATCCGCCGGTAACCGGAGACGAAAATTGAGCAATAGGACAATGAATTGCCGAAAGTTTTTACCCATTACCGATCACCTATCACTGTTTGCAGGAGGTTTTTTATGAACATCGAAGCGATCCGGGTTTTTCTTTTGGACATGGACGGTACCATCTACTTAGGCAACAAACTACTGCCCGGAGCGATTGAGTTTTTCGATACCCTTCACCGTCAGGGTAAAAAGTATTATTTCCTGACCAACAATTCATCTTCCAATGCCGCTTCTTATGCCCGAAAACTTCTTAATCTTGGTTTGAGCGGAATCAATCCCGATCAAGTCATCACCTCGGGGCAATGTGCCGCCTGGCATCTACGGCACATTAAAAGGTACAGCCGCGTGTTTCTCATGGGGACCCGCGAACTTGAACTTGAATTCCTTCGATTCGGTTTCGTTCTGGTGCAAGATCAACCAGATTGTGTTGTCCTCGGTTACGATAAAACACTCACCTGGCCAAAACTCGAACAGGCCAGCACCCTGATCCGACAAGGTTGTCCTTTTTATGCAACCCATCCGGACCTCAACTGTCCTACGGAAAGCGGCTTGGTCATCGACATCGGTTCCCTGATCAAGGCAATCGAAGCCTCAACCGGGGTTCGGCCTCAGATCTTCGGTAAACCATTTCCGGAAATGGTTAACTATGCCCTTGAGCGTTCCGGCTCGACGAGGGAACAGACCGCGATTCTTGGTGATCGTTTGTACACCGATATCGCCATGGGAAAACAGTCGGGTATCCTGTCCATGCTGGTGCTCACCGGAGAATCGCGTAAGTCCGACATAACCGCATCATCCTGGAAACCCGATCTGGTCTTTCCCTCCCTTAAGGAAATCAACGAAGCACTCCAAGGATAAGGGGTATTCCCATAGTCAAGCCATCACGCGCTTTCCTTTTGGAAATGAATGACACCGTGCTCGAAAGTGGCGCGAACCCTGTCACCGGGAAGAAAGTTTCCCCGAATCAACGCTCCGGACAGGGCGCTCTCCACCTCCCGCTGAATAGAACGCTTCAGGGGACGGGCCCCAAAATCAGGCTCAAATCCCTCTCTAGCCAGATGCTCGATCACCGCCTCATCGAACACCAGGTAAATCCGCTGATCTGCAAGACGATTTCGGAGTTTTTCCAGTATCAAGCGGACAATCTCTTTCACCTGAACAAGCTTCAATGGATGAAAAACGATCATTTCATCAAGGCGGTTGATGAATTCAGGACGAAAATTCCTCCCGACTTCTTCGAGGACCTTGTCTCGGACTCTCCGTAAAGCCTCTTCGTTTTCCGGATCGACTTCTCGGAAATGCTGGCTGCCGATATTCGAGGTCATGACGATCACCGTGTTTCGAAAATCCACGGCTCTCCCCTGTCCGTCAGTCAAGCGCCCATCATCAAGTATTTGTAAAAGAATATTGAAGACATCGCTGTGCGCCTTCTCGATTTCATCAAAGAGGATAACCTGATAGGGCCGGCGCCTGACCACTTCGGTCAATTGGCCTCCCTCTTCATATCCCACATACCCGGGAGGCGCTCCGATCAAGCGGGCCACTGAATGTTTCTCCATGTATTCCGACATATCGATCCGCACCAGAGCCGTTTCATCGCTAAAGAGAAAATCCGCCAGCGTTTTGGCCAATTCCGTTTTTCCCACCCCGGTCGGACCCAGAAACATAAATGAGCCAATCGGCCGGTTCGCCTCGCTGATTCCGGCTCGGGAGCGCCGGATCGCTTCTGATACGGCATAAACAGCCTCGTCTTGACCGATCACCCGTTTATGAAGTTCCTCTTCCATGTGTAATAACCTTTGTTTTTCTTCTTCAAGGAGTCTGGTTACCGGAACACCGGTCCAACTGGATACGATTCCGGCTATGTCTTCCTCGCTGACCACTTCATTGATTTCTTTTTCATGTAGCCATCGGTCTTTCTCTCCCTGATACAACGTTTTTAACGATTCCGCCTCGTCTCTCAAGCGGGCCGCCTTTTCGTATTCCTGAGCCTGTACCGCCGCCATCCCCTCTTTGGCTATTCGTTGCAGGTCCTCTTCCATTTTTTTCAATTCAGGAGGAATGCTTTGTATTTCAATCCTTTTCTTACTAGAAGCTTCATCCATCAAATCGATCGCTTTATCAGGCAGAAAACGGTCGGTAATATACCTGTTGGAGAGAACCGCCGAGGCCTCCAGCGCTTCGTCACTGATTTTGACCCGGTGATGGGCTTCATACTTGTCCCGTAAACCCCTAAGAATCGAAACCGTTTCCTCAACGGAAGGCTCACCGACAAAAACCGGCTGAAAACGTCGCTCCAAGGCAGAATCCTTTTCTATATATTTATGGTATTCGTTAAGCGTGGTGGCTCCGACACATTGCAGTTCTCCGCGGGCCAATGCCGGCTTGAGAAGATTAGCTGCGTCAATCGCGCCCTCGGCCGCTCCAGCACCAACTACCGTATGCAGTTCGTCGATGAACAGGATGACTTTTCCTTCCGCTTTTTGCACTTCATCAAGTACGGCTTTCAGGCGTTCCTCAAACTCACCGCGAAATTTCGCCCCGGCCAGGACCGCTCCCAAGTCCAGGGTGATAACCCGTTTGTCCTTGAGGTTTTCCGGGACATTTCCCCGGACTATATCCTGCGCCAGACCCTCGACGACAGATGTTTTACCAACACCGGGATCTCCGATCAGAACCGGATTGTTTTTGGTCCGCCGGCTGAGAATTTGGATAACTCTTTTGATTTCCTCATCCCGACCAATAACCGGATCGAGCTTATTTTCCCGAGCCAATGCCGTGAGGTCCCGCCCATATTTTTCGAGAGATAGATATTTTCTTTCGGCAAATGGATCATCGACCCGCCTCTTTCCTCGAATGTTCTGGAGCACTCGGTATACTTTTTCAACATCGATTCCATAGGAACGGAAAATTCTATGACTTGCTCCGGACTCTTCTTTGGCCACGGCGATCAAAATATGTTCAACCCCAACGTAGGAATCCTGTAACCGTTTAGCTTCTTCCTGGGCATGATCAAGGACCGATTTGGTCCGGGGCGTCAAGTAAATCTGCATCTCCTGACCGCCTTGCGGGTAAACCTGAGGAAGCCTATTCAAGCTTTCCTGGACATCCCGATTCAGGCGTACCGGATCAACCCCGCAGCGTTCGACGATCTGTACCGCCAAGCCTTCCGGCTGTTTCAGCAAGGCCAGAAGCACATGTTCGACATCGAGCTGATTATGATGTCGTTCAACCAGAAGACTACGGGCAATCGACAGAACTTCTTTTGCTTTTTCGGTAAAATGGTCGTAGTCCATCGCAGGTTCTCCCCCTCGTTCATTTCCCTCAAGAAATCCGTGGCAAAAACAATCGTTTATTCGAAGAGAAGATACCGGCGCGGATTCTCGGGCCGCAGGGCGGAAAGCTCTTCGTATAACTTTTTTTCCTTCTGATTGAGATTCTTCGGAATCACAATCGAAATTCGGACGATCTGATCGCCCTTTTCGTTGTTCTTCATCCGGGGAAATCCAAAACCCGGAAGACGAAAAGAGGTATAATTCTGGGTTCCCGGCGGGATTTTCATCTTCACCTTTCCGCTCAAGGTGGGAACTTCGAGCTCGGTTCCCAGAACCGCTTCGCTGACTGTAATCGGTAAATCGAGCAAAACATTGTCGCTCTCCCGCCGAAAATGGGAATGGCTTTTCACCTTGACCATCAGATAAAGATTCTTCCCTCCCAAAACCCCAGGAACTCGTAACTTTGCTCCGTATTTCACACCGGGAGCTATCGTGATATTCACTACTTTCGATTTCCTCTGTGCTCCTTTTCCCCGGCACGAAGCACATGGTTCTGAGTTCTGGGTTATGCCGGTCCCCCCGCAGTTCCGGCAGGGTTCATCATAGTCAACTTTGATCTGTCGGGTAAGGCCCCGGTAACTTTCTTCGAAAGAAATTTCGACTTCACTGATCGTCTCAGTCTCTTCCCATTCAGAAGCCCCTGACGATGGTTGAGTTTGGGTCGCATACCGGATATTA
>DATIKP010000010.1 GCA_035477455.1 Atribacteraceae bacterium | reverse complement strand
GTTGCCATCAGCAACGCCTCATCTGGCATTTTATCGCACGCATCAATGACCACATCCTGTTGCAGTGCTGCTGAAAAGGCCGTCCTTGGCCTTTTTACTTCGAAAATGCGGTGATTTCGGCGGCTGATTTAGGCAACTTAGGCCCAGGCTTCCTTCGTTCTTTTGCAGCAAAATTACTTATTGCAGTAGAATCAACATTAAAATCGCTTACGGTGAAAACGGATGAAAGCGAGAAACATAACCGGAAACATTGTCACTCCTTACCGGGTGATCTCCCAGGGGACCCTCTTTCTCCGGGGGGACCGGATCGAACGGGTTTGTGGCCCGGGAGAAGAGTTACCGAAAGGAGAATGCTTCGCTTTTCCAGGGCATTTTCTCTTCCCCGGCTTGATCGATCTGCATATACACGGGGTACTAGGCGAAGACTCGACAGACGGAAGGGCGGATGGGTTGGAAATCATTCGTTCCTACCTAATGACCTGTGGAGTTACGACCTTCCTTCCGACGACGATGAGCGAGCGGCGGGAGGCGGTTCTCGGAGCTTTTCGAACGCTGCGGGAGGTCTTGGATAGCAAGACCAAAGGTCCCCGCCTGCCGGGTCTTCACCTGGAAGGACCGTATCTTTCCATGAACCGGCGGGGGGCTCATAATCCCCAGTATTTAAGAAATCCTGACTGGGGGGAAATCGATGATTTTTTTAAGGAGGGGGAAAGCCTTTTTGCTCGGATGACCATCGCGCCTGAATTGCCGGGAGCCTTGGAGGCGATCGATGTTCTGACCCGCCGTGGTGTCCTGATTTCCCTGGGCCATACCGAAGCCGACTACCAAACCTCTCAAAAGGCTTTCTATCGCGGGGCCCGGTTAGTCACTCATGTGTTCAACGCCATGGACCCGCTTCATCACCGGCAGGCCAATTTTCTGAGTTTTGCTCTCGGTTTTCCGGAAATCGCTGTTGAATTAATTGCCGACGGAGTACATGTGGTGCGGGAGGTGATGCAACTGGTTCTTAAGCTCAAGAATCAGGACAATCTCGTGCTGGTCAGCGATGCGGTTCGGGCAGCTGGCTTGGGGGATGGCGACTATACTCTGGGTGGTCAGGCTATGAAGGTCTCCGGAGGAATAGCCCGTATTCCTTTCACTGACAGCTTAGCCGGAAGCACCACTTCCCTAAATCAGATGCTCCGGGGAATTCGGGAGGCATTCGATGTTTCGTTTCCGGACCTGGCGCGCATGGGCAGCTTGGTACCGGCCCGCTTGCTGGGCATAGATGATCGTTTTGGAGGCTTGGAACGGGGCAAGGTCGCCGATATTGCCGTTTTTGATAAAGATTTTCATTGTCAGGCCGTTTTTCTGGGAGGAGAACCGTTGTATCTGAGATCGAATACGGATTCGAGAGTTCCGTCGGAGAAAAACCGATAATCGACGGCAGGCCTTTCAAAATTTCTATTGTTGGGGTTGGTTCACCGTTTTCTGAAAAACTTTGCAGGTTTTTTCCCACCACTCATCCGGATTCTGTTCAAAGCAATCGTCGTGCCGCTCGGACTGTCCGAGTCTTTCTTTGTTCTCAGTAACAACGGTTCCGTAGAGAGTGCTCTTGGGTGCGCCTCAAGAATCTGGCCAGCAAAGCCCTCTCTTCAGTGATCAGACGGATCGCTCCAGACTGGCGGGAGCGCTGCGGCTGCCGCCCGGTGCTCCTGGAAACCTTCCTGGACCCGGAAAAATATCACGGCGCTTCCTACCGGGCAGCCAACTGGCGGTACCTTGGCCTGAACACCGCAACGGGCCGCCGGGACCACCACAAGGAAAGGCTCCTCCTCTACACCGGGATTGTAAGGCTGTTTTGTGCGGGAAAGGGGGGAGGTTCCATGAATCCCCCCCTTACTCTGAAGCGGCACGAACGGTACCCCCAGAGCACCGGCTCCGAGGGCCAGGACACCTGTTATGCCAGAGGCGGTGTTCCTCTTTTCCAACGGTATGGTGCTACCCTTGCTCAGTGAATTTCTGGAAAACAGCCCGGAGCTTGCGCACCTCGCAAGCGGCTGAAGCAGGCCTTTCCGAAACTGGCGCTCACTCTCCTCCTGGACGGGTTGTATGCGAAAGGGCCGGTCATGGAGCCCGGCTTGAGGAACAGGTGGAAATTTAGCATCGTGCTCAATACTGCTTGAAAACGCAGGGTGACGCTACCGGTATGTCCGGTTGCGTAGAGTGGGGTGTAAAAAAGGGGCAGCAGTGATCAAAAGAGATGATGTTGTCCTTCCACAAGATGAGAGTCAGCAGCCGCAATAAATTGATTTTTCGACTGTAGGGGCGTCCGTAGGGGCGTATTAAATTATTTCATGCGTCAGCTCTGATCCTTCCCAGTAGATCTTTTTTCGATGGAATGTGTTGTGATACAATAGGTTCCGAAATTTAGGAAAGTGAGATGAACGACATGTCTGGACACAGTAAGTGGTCTTCTATCAAGCATAAAAAAGCGAAAACCGATGCGGCTCGGGGAAGGGCATTCAGCAAATTGATCCGGTTGATCACCATAGCGGCCAGGCAAGGTGGCGGAAGCCCGGATAACAACGCCTCACTTCGTTTGGCCATTCAGAAAGCTAAAGAAATCAATATGCCCTTGGACAACATTGAAAAAGCGATCAAAAAGGGAACCGGAGAACTCGAAGGGGTCAATTATGAAGAAATCATCTATGAAGGGTATGGTCCGGGGGGAACCGCTCTGATGCTCGACGTGACGACCGACAATCGCAACAGGACGACCGCGGAAGTGCGTCATTTATTGAGCAAATTCGGAGGAAACTTGGGAGAAACCGGCTGTGTTTCATGGGTTTTCGAGCGAAAAGGCCTTATCCTCCTGGATCGGACTAAAGTTGACGAGGAGGAAATCATGCTCGCCGCCATCGACGCTGGAGCGGAAGATATCATCGTCGAGGAATCAACGATCGAGGTGACGACTCTGCCCGAGAATTTTGAAGCAGTTAAAAAAAAGCTTGAAGCGGTGCATTATGAATATATCACGGCCAAGGTCAGCATGATTCCCAAGAGCACGGTCAACCTCGAAGGGAAAGAAGCACAACAAATGTTAAAGCTCATAGATTTACTGGAAGAGCATGATGACGTTCAGGATGTTTATACAAATTTCGATTTTCCTGACCATATAATCGAATCAATGGAGAATTGATGTCTCACCCGGCACAGATCATTATGGGTATCGACCCGGGAAACGCCATCACCGGATACGGTTTCATCAAGCTCACGAATGGCAGAGATGAACCGCATGATTTCCATTGCGGTGCGATAAGTTCGCCGTCTTCCTGGAACCCGGAAAACCGTTTGAAAATGATCTATGAAAAATTGGATACGTTGATCAAGCAGCATCGCCCTGAAGAAATAGCGGTTGAAGAGCTTTTTTTCAATAAAAACACCAAGACGGCGCTTTCAGTCGGTGAAGCCCGCGGCATTGCGTTGCTTTGTGCAGCGATGAATGGCATCCCAGTCTTCAGCTATACGCCCTTGCAGGTGAAACAAGCAATTGTTGGATATGGCCGGGCGACCAAGGATCAGGTTTTGTACATGGTCAGGCAAATTCTGAACTGCCGGGAGAGGATTTCCCCTGATGATGCGGCCGATGCCCTGGCAATTGCCATTTGTCACTCCTTTCGAAAAAACCCCTACGGTATCT
Organism: Atribacteraceae bacterium; assembly: GCA_035477455.1. Classification (NCBI taxonomy): domain Bacteria; kingdom Pseudomonadati; phylum Atribacterota; class Atribacteria; order Atribacterales; family Atribacteraceae; species Atribacteraceae bacterium. Next base: position 9,132 of record DATIKP010000010.1, on the reverse strand, counting down.
GAGATGTATGAATATTTGAAAGGCAACCTCATCAGCAAATCCGAAGCAGAATGTGTTCTCGAAGTCAACGGCGCCGGGTACCTTCTCAATGTAACCCCTTTTCTTTCCCACCACGAGGGTGACCGGGACGTCCTTCTTTATATCCGCACCTTTATTCGAGACGACGGAGAACACACTTTATACGGCTTTGAAGAAAGGCCGGAAAGAGAGATATTCGATTTTCTCCGGGGCATCAAGGGAATCGGTCCTCGCACCGCTATTCGGATCCTTTCCCGGGTACGATGGAATGAGTTGTGCGGTCTGGTCAAGGACGAGAATATCGACCTCCTGGCCGTCCGTTCTCGTCTTGGAGAAAAAACTCTCAAAAGGATAATCGTGGAACTGAAGCCCCGCCTGGAAAAGCTCTTTTGGGATGGTCCTTTGCAGGACAATGCAACGGTTTGGCAGGAAACCCGGCGGGCACTCATGCAGCTGGGCTTTTCGAGTGGAGAAATTGACCGGGTTCTTCGAGAACTGGTCCGCTCAAGCCATTCGGCGACGGATACAGAGAGTATGGTCAAAGAAGCCTTGGTAATGATGGGAGGACAACGGTGACAGATAAGCTCAAGGATGAATTCTTCCGACTGGTGCAGGAGCGGGATGAAGACAACAGTCTTCGGCCCCGCCGTCTGGATGAATTTATCGGCCAGGACCGGACAAAATCCAACTTGCGGGTATATATCAGCGCCTCCCTGTCCCGAAGCGAGCCCCTCGACCATGTTTTATTGTATGGACCTCCGGGTCTGGGAAAGACGACATTGGCTTCGATCATCGCCGGAGAATTGGGCCGGGACGCCCGCTTCCTTTCGGGACCAACCTTTACCAGGGCTGGTGATGTGGCCTCCATTCTCACTTCCCTATCCCCTCATGACGTTCTTTTCATTGATGAAATCCACCGACTTCCCCGTGCCTGTGAAGAGGCGCTGTACAATGTCATGGAGGATTTCTCCATCGACATCGTAGTGGGAAAGGGACCTGGTGCCAAAAGCATCAGAATATCGCTCCCCCCCTTTACTCTGGTGGGGGCCACGACCCGGGTCAGCTTAATCAGCGCCCCCCTTCGCAACCGTTTCGGGATCATTGAAAAGATTGATTATTATCTGGACGCAGAATTAACGAGAATCATCCTGCGGTCCGCCGAGGTCCTGAGCATTGGAATCGAGCCGGCGGCGGCCCGGACGCTCGCCGTTTGTTCACGCGGTACCCCGCGCATCGCCAACCGCCTGCTCAAGCGTGCGAGGGATTTTGCTCATTACTATTCTTGTTCTTCCATAGACCCGGCCATGGTGGAAAAAACCATGGCTTGTCTGGACATCGATGCGAAAGGACTGACCCGCATCGACCGAACACTTCTGGAAATCCTGGTGGAACGCTACCAGGGAGGACCGGTGGGTATCAACAATCTGGCAACCGTTCTGGGGGAAGACACCGATACCCTCGAAGAAGTCTACGAACCATTCCTGGTTCAACTGGGTATGATAGCCCGTACTCCGCGGGGACGGATTATTACTCCCGGCGGTATACGGTATCTCAAGGATCAAGACGACGGATCATGAGTGAGCGTCTCCTCCTCCACACCTGCTGTGCGCCTTGTACGACGTTTGTCGCGAAGGCATTACGTGAAGAGGGGTTCGAGGTCCAATTCTTTTTTTTCAATCCGAACATTCATCCTTTTGATGAATATGCCCGGCGTTTATCAGCGTTGCACGCTTTACTCCTGCAGACAGGCGAGCCGATGATCGCTCCCTTTCCATATAATCCACTCAGTTACTTTACCGCGGTATCCAGTCAAACGCAGCGCTGTCGTGCTTGTTACTCGCACCGCTTGGAGGTCACAGCCTGCTGGGCAAAGAATCAAGGATACAAGCATTTTTCAACGACGCTCACTATCAGTCCCTACCAGGAGGTATCCGCCATAAACCGGATCGGTATAGAAATCGGCAGAGCTTTCCAGGTGAACTATATCGCCCGGGATTTTCGGTATGGTTTTCCGGAAAGCAAAAAAATGGCTGAAGATTATAGTCTATACCTTCAAAACTATTGCGGTTGCCTTTACAGTGATTGGGAAAGGGTGAAAAAAGCCATATGGAAAACTCTCAGTGGGGCCGGTTGTTTTTGATCCTCGGCGTCGCCTGCCTGATCATTGGTATTGGGTTTTATCTGGTTCCCAGGATACCTTTTTTAAGCCGATTAGGTCGACTACCGGGGGACGTCATCTGGAAACGGGAAAATATAACTATCTATTTTCCCCTGGTAACCTCTCTGCTTCTCAGTGCAGTGATTTCGCTGATCCTTATAATTCTCTCTTTATTGAGACGTTAGGAGGCCATCTTGAAGCGGCTGCTCTTTATTCCTTTTCTATTGGTCTTTGTCCTGGCTTTTTGTCTGGAAGAGGCCTCCGGTAGCGGACCAAAAGTGCGCATCCTCCTGAGTGAATCAGGCCAACCCGTCACAGTGAGTTCAACCGGTGGACTTGTCGTAGGGCGACCGGGTGGTGCATTCCCGGTTACAGGTAATACCGCCCTTACGATTCTCCCGTCGGGAAATCAGTTGCTCTGGAAGGAAAAGAATATAACCGCTACCGGGTTCATCATAAAGCCCGCTGGCCGGGACTATCTTTTCGTCGGACAACGAGCGTATCGGGGACATCTTGTCCTTCTGCCTGGCCCGGGTATCATACGGACGATCAATGTCTTGGAGCTTGATGACTATATAAGTGGAACCATGAAACTGGAAACTAACCCCACTTGGCCAGAAGACGCCTTGAAGGCGCAAATTATTGCCTCCCGGACATTTGCCTTACGAAACCTGGAGAGAAATTCAGACAATGAGTACGATTTTTGTGCGACTCCGCTCAGCCAGGCCTACGGAGGAATCAATGCCGAAGATCCAAGGACGAATCGTCTGATCGATGAAACCAGGAATCTGATCCTAACCTATCAGGATGAACCGGCTAATGCCGTCTTTCATTCACAAAGCGGGGGAGTGACTGAAGATGCCCGCCATGTTTGGGGTACGTCGGTTCCCTATCTCATCAGCGTCCCATCCCCCTGGGAATCCGATGCCCCCCATAGTTCCTGGAAAATAAGGATTTCCGCCGATTCCTTGAGCACAACCCTTGAACATGCCGGTTTGACCCAAGGAAAAATTCAAACCATTCAACCAGTCTATTCTGAAAATGGTGGTCGGGTAAAGGAATTGGTTATCCTGACCGACTATGATACGTACCGGATAAGTTCTCAGCGTTTTCGGCAAGCAGTCGGTTTTGAAGTACTTCCCAGCACCTTCTTTAAACTTGAAATGTTAAGCCTTTCCGAAACGGTTCAGCGGGAGGTTTTTCGAGAAAGGCCGCTTTCAAGTGAAGAAGCTTTTGATCTCGCTTCCTATTTGGAAAGAGATCTTACTTTAGATGATATCATCGATATTATTGAGCGTAGGCAGAGGGAACGGGAGCGAAAGCGAAGCGATACTTGGCGAGATATACCACTGGAACGGACTCTGGAATGGGTGGATATACAACGTCCGAAAGAATTTGTCTTGGTAGGCCGCGGTTTTGGCCACGGGGTCGGCCTGTCCCAGTGGGGTTCACGGGGGATGGCCCTCGAAGGATACAACTACAAGGACATCCTTCTTCATTATTTTCCGGGAACCGAGATCCGGAGGGCTCATTTCCGGTGACCTTCCTGGATAATTTTACGTGCGATTTTCAAGCTATCTATGCCCGGCGCAATAGTTTAATCACGGCGCCAACCTCAGAATTTCAATTTACCGAGAAAATTCTGAGAACTTTTGGAGTCAAGCTGTTCCCATTACCCCGGTAAACCTCTGGGTGAGGCACAGGATTTTCTGCCAGACAAAAGAAGGCGATAGAGAGAGCCGTAGATACGCAAGGCGGCGCTGCCTTTACTATTTCTGAATTAAATTCCGGCAATCCGGCAAGCGAGGAGAGCGGTATCGAATCTCCGCCTTGATATAAGTATGATTTTGCTGCAAAAACTCATTTCAGCAAGGCCCCGTTGCCATCAGCCCCGCCTCATCTGGCATTTTCTCGCACGCATCAATGACCACGTCTGGTTGCAGTGATGCTGAAAAGGCCATCCTTGGCCTTTTTGCGGTGCGCCCGGCATGGGCGATAGCTTGGCGGTGAAAGTCCGCTATGGGCTTGGTAGTGGGAACCATTAGCCAAGGGTAAGCTACAACTGGGTGGTCTGTCCGCAAGGCGGCCCCCTAAGTCCACTGCTGAGCAACATTATGCTCGACGAACTGGACAAGGAACTGGAGAAGCGCGGACACAAATTCTGCCGCTATGGCGATGATAGTAACATCTATGTAAGAAGCGAACGGGCCGGACAGAGGGTCATGCAGAGCATTACTGTATACCTCGCAGGCGTGCTCAAGCTGAAAATCAACAGAACCAAGAGTGCCGTAGACAGGCCTGGGAAGCGAAAGTTTCTGGGCTTCTTCTTCTATCATAAGAAGGGTCAAGCAGCAAAATTACTTATTGCAGTAGAATCAAATATTGATTGCACAGTTTTTTTACTGGGGAGGCATCGTTGATGTGATTGGACATTTTGAGGTGCTGCAGATTGACAACCGCTCCAGAGCCCGGCGGGGATTGCTTAAGACGGCTCATGGCCAAATCGAAACCCCGGTGTTTATGCCCGTAGGGACGCAGGGCACAGTCAAAGCTGTGGCGCCTGATCGCCTGCGGGACCTGGGTGTCGACATTTTTCTGTGTAATACCTATCATCTTCACCTGCGTCCCGGAGAAGCGCTTCTCCGGGACGCAGGTGGCCTACATTCCTTCATTTCCTGGGATGGTTCGCTGATGACCGACAGCGGAGGTTTTCAGGTGTTCAGCCTTTCGGCCCTGAATACCGTCGATGATCGCGGAGTAACTTTCCGATCCCATCTGGATGGGTCGCTCCATACCCTGACCCCGGAGTCCTGTATTCAGATTCAAAAGGATATCGGGGCTGATATCGTCATGGTCCTCGATCAGTGTATCGGGTATCCTGCCACCTTGCATCAGGAAACGACCGCCGCCCATCGCAGCATGTTTTGGGCGAGACGTTGTAAAGAGGCATTCTGTTCAGCAAACCAGTTGCTTTTCGGGATCGCGCAAGGAGGCATGCAGGAAGATTTACGCAGATGGTCGGCCGGTAAGCTCGTTGAAACCGGGTTTGACGGTTACGCCCTGGGAGGGTTAAGCGTTGGTGAGCCAAAGCCCCTGATGTATTCCATGATCGAAGCCTGTGAGCCGATCCTTCCCGTTGACCGACCCCGTTACTTGATGGGAGTGGGTTCTCCCGACTGTATTCTGGAAGGAGTCGCTCGGGGTATCGATATGTTCGACTGTGTATTGCCCACTCGAAACGCCAGAAATTCTTCTCTCTTAACCCGGTTCGGCCGTTTGAATATCAAGCGTGAAGAGTATTCCCGTGATTTCAGTCCGCCTGATTCCGATTGTGGATGTTTTACCTGCCGGACCTTTTCACGGGCATATCTCCGGCATCTTTTCAAAGCTGGAGAAATTTTGGCCGCTGAACTTGCCACTATACACAACCTCTCTTTTATGGTAGAGTTATTGGAAAGCGTACGGAAATCAGTAAAGGAAGGCTATTTCATGGATTTCTATACGGATTTTCTCAGACGGTGGGACAATCCGTAAAGAGGTAATAACCATAAAAGAGGAGTGATCAGCAGATGAGTTTTTTTCTCTCAATCGCCCATGCCGCAACCGAAGCACCAGCAGTGACAACACCCCAGCAACCGGGAGCTCCGGGAGCTTTTACTCAACTGCTCCCCTTGATATTCATTGTCGTCATTTTCTATTTCCTGCTTATCCGTCCCCAACAGCAGCGACAGAAAGCGCAGCGGGAACTATGGAAGGGGATCACGAAGGGTGACAAGGTCGTCACCGCCGGCGGGATGCATGGAATGGTGGTTCAGGTCGGTGAAGAAACGATCGTCATTGAAGTGGCCAAAGATGTCAAGGTTGAATTCTCCAAATCCGCGGTTTCTGCTAAAAAGTAACCACAGAACCCCGATCTGTATAAAAGGAGGCAGGACACATTGAGGAGGAGGAGGCTGCTACCCTGGAAACTCCTGGTCACTCTGGCACTGGTCACGATCTCGCTCATTGTGATACTCCCGGTGAGAGACAAGATACGTCTTGGTTTAGATCTGCGAGGTGGGTCACATATCGTTCTTGAATGCGTGGATACTCCAGACGCACCCGTTGATGACGATGCCGTGCGGCGCGTGGTGGAAATTATCAGAAACCGGATCGACCAACTGGGGGTTGCCGAACCGGTCATCGCCCGTCAGGGAGAGCGCCGGATCATGGTCCAACTCCCCGGGGTGACCGATCCGGAACGAGCGGTGGAGATCATCGGACGCACGGCCCTGTTGGAATTTAAAAATGAAGACGTAGAGACACTCCTGACGGGAGCCAATCTGCGCGACGCCCAGGTTCAGTTTGACAGTTTCGGCCGGCCGTCGGTCAGTATCGATTTCGATTCGGAAGGAACTCGCTTGTTCGCTGCCGCCACCACGGAAAACGTTGGCCGGTTGATCGGTATTTACCTCGACGGATCCCTGATCTCCAATCCGGTTGTTCAGGAGCCGATTTTACGTGGAGAAGCCCAGATTACCGGGCGCTTTACCTTGGATGAAGCTCAGAATCTGGCTATTCTCTTACGGGCCGGCGCTTTACCTGTCCAAGTGGAAATGATCGAAAACCGGTCGATAGATCCCACCTTAGGCAGGGATTCGATCAACGCGGGGATTCTTGCCGCGGCGATTGGAATTATCCTGGTTTTCATATTTATGTTCATTTATTACGGTACTTTCGGAGTAGTTGCCAACCTGGCTCTGCTGTGCTATGGGATATTTTTCCTGGCGCTGTTCATTGGACTGCAGGCCACCCTGACTCTTCCTGGGATCGCCGGGTTCATTCTGACGGTCGGCATGGCGGTGGACGCGAACATCCTCATATTTGAGAGAATAAAAGAAGAAAACCGTTCCGGTAAAACCTGGCGGGCCTCAATCGAGGCAGGTTTTACGAAAGCATTCCGGACGATTCTTGATTCCAATATCACCACTCTGATTGCAGCTGCAATGCTTTTCTTACTCGCTTCAGGACCTATCAGGGGTTTTGGAGTCACCTTGAGTCTGGGTATTCTTTGTAGCATGTTCACCGGGCTTTGGATCAGCAGGATGCTGATTGAAATGTTTGCTGGCCGCATAAAAATGAAGACGTGAGGATGCAGGGGGTTCACCATGGAGCTGATCAAAAAAACGAATATAGATTTCATGAGTTTCCGAAAACCGGCCTACATAATTTCAGCCATCATTATTTTGATATCCCTGATCAGCTTCTTTACTCGGGGCTTGAATTATGGTGTCGATTTTGCCGGAGGGCTGCTCTTGCAATACAGTTTCGACCAGGAAATCAGCGTTGAAGAGGTGCGGAGTTCCCTGGCCGATTTGGCGCTTGCGCAAAGCATCATCCAGAAATTTTCCGAAAACGAAGTGGTCATTCGTACCTTACGGATACCCGATGAAACCAGAGAAGCCATCAAAGAAAACTTAACCGAAGATATCGGTCAAGCGCATTTAGTCAGGATCGAAGAAGTCGGTCCAGCCATCGGTGCGGACCTCAGACGTTTGGGTGTAATTGCTCTGATAGCGGTTATTTTGGGTATTCTCTTATATGTGAGTTTGCGTTTTGAGTTTCGTCCGGCCGTAACCTCCGTTCTCGCCCTGGCCCATGATGGGTTGGTGGTCATCGGAATCCTGGCCCTTTTCCAGCGTGAATTTACAATCCCAGTACTTGCTGCCGTGTTAACAACCCTCGGGTATTCGATCAACGATTCAATCGTGATCATGGACCGAGTGAGGGAAAACTTTGCCATGCGCCGCCGGGAGCCGCTTTGTGCCACCTTGAACCGGAGTATCAACGAAACCCTATCCCGCACCATTAATACCAGCCTGACCACCTTATTGCCGGTCCTGGCTCTCCTGATTTTTGGGGGGAGAATGCTTCAAGATTTCTCTTTGACCATGTTGATCGGACTTCTGGTGGGGACTTATTCAACGGTTTTTATAGCCGGAGCTCTGTTGGTTGATTGGGAAGGGAAAAAACCGGTCAGGAGGTAGGCTTTGGTTGCAAAAGCGATGGCAGATCCGAAAGGTAGAAAAATCTTGTCTTAAGCAATTGTGTTGCGACCTTTCCTTGCCGGTTTCCATTGCCCGAATCTTGATGAACCGGGGAATCATCACCCCCCTGGCCGCCGAGCGGTTCCTCGATCCAGGGCTTTCTCTCCTGAAAACCCTGGATCGCCTTCCTTACTTGAGTGATGCGGTCCAATTACTCGATAAAGCCATTCGCGCCGGAAAACGCATTCTCGTTTTTGGCGACTACGATGCCGACGGCCTGACGGCCTGTGCTATTCTGACTCTTTTTCTCCGGAAATTTTCCGAATCGGTTGAACCCTATATCCCCAATCGTTTTCAGGAGGGATATGGTCTTTCCCTCCAGGCGATGCCCTCCATTATCGAAAAAAATCCCCATTTGGTGCTTACGGTCGATTGTGGCATCAAAGACTTCGAAGGTGTTTCTTCGTTAAAAAAGCAGGGGATCGGTGTGATTATTACCGACCACCATCTTCCCGAACCTGGCCGTTGGCCGGAGGCCGATGTTGTTCTCGCGACCTGTGACCGCGAAACGGGACACCTGATTTCTCCATTGTCCGGAGCCGGCGTAGCCCTGGCCTTGGCACAAGCCTATGCGGACTTACGAAAGGTTGACCGGGAACCGATCGACGAATATCTTGGAATGGCCTGTATTGGAACGGTGGGAGATGTCGTGCCGTTGCTTGAGGAGAACCGGGTGATAGTCAAATATGGTCTGCGGAATATCAATAGTAATCCGCTGCCGGGCATTCAGGCTATACTGGAACTCGCCGGATTGTGCAGCCGGAAAATCAGCGCCAGTGAAATCGGCTACATCCTTGCGCCCCGCTTGAACGCGGCAGGGCGCATGAACGACTCGGCGCCGGCATTGAAACTGCTCTTGAGTCAAACCCA
>DATIKP010000009.1 GCA_035477455.1 Atribacteraceae bacterium | reverse complement strand
CACGAGACCGGAATTCCGGATCACTTCGGTGGAACCGGAGATCCCGCCGGAGGAAGAGGAACATTCCGAGTGTGAAAAAGAGAGCGATAGCCGGGAAGAGGACGATGAAGAGGACGATGAAGAGGACGATGAATAGGCGTTCCCCCCCCCGCCCATGACAATCACCGTTTTTTCCGATATCCACGGTAATACCCCCGCTCTGGAGGCGGTCCTGTCGGACATCGCCTCATGTGGAGTGGAGCACCTGGTCTGCCTGGGGGACCTGGTCGGCTACGCCCCCTTTCCCAACGAGGTCATTGCGCGGATCCGCTCTCTCGCCATACCGGTGGTGATGGGTAATTACGACCAGGGGGTGGGCAACGCCGTGGAAGAATGTGGCTGCGCCTACCGGACGCAGGAGGAGAAGGCTCTGGGGCTGGTCTCCATTCGTTGGACCAACGCCGCCGTGACCCTGGACAGCCGGCAATACCTGAAAAGTTTGTTGCCTCGCTATGAAATGACCGTGGGGAAGATAAGCCTCCTGTTCGTGCACGGCAGTCCCCGCCGGATCAATGAGTATCTTTATCCGGACCGGCCGGATGAGTCTCTGCGCCACGTCATGACCGGAGAAAAGGCCGGAGTGCTCGTCTGTGGGCACACCCACCGTCCCTTTGTCCGGGAGGTCGGGGAGCTTCTCTTCGCGAACGACGGGAGCGTGGGGAGGCCCAAGGACGGAGACTGGCGGGTGTCCTGGGCCTTGCTTGACCTGTCGGACGACCGGCTTGCGGTCGAGATTCGACGTCTGGAATACGACCTCGCTTCTTTGGAAGCACCTTACCGTTCCTCGGGGCTACCGATGCAATATTTCGAAGAGTTACACCAGAATCTAAAACGGCAATGATGACTCTTTGCCCCGGTGGGGATGGTTCCCCGACCGGGGCGGTTCGAAACTTCGCTCAGGCGGGGACAGTGCTGAGAATAGTCTTGAGATCTTCTTCCGGCGTGGTGATCGGCAGCAAGTGGAAGTTGTCTTTCAAGACCTGGTAGGCCGCCGGAGTGATAAAGGCCGGGAGACTGGGTCCCAGCCGCATGTTCTTGATCCCCAGGTGGAGGAGGGAGAGCAGGATACAGCAAGCTTTCTGCTCGTACCAGGAGAGGACCAGCGACAGGGGAAGATGGTTGACGTCGATGGAGAGAGCCTCGGCTAGGGCTAAAGCAATCTTGACCGCTGAGTAGGCGTCGTTGCACTGTCCCACATCCAGGAGCCGGGGGAGGCCGCCGATTTCTCCGAAATCCAGTTTGTTGAAGCGGTACTTTCCGCAGGCCAAGGTCAGAATCACCGAGTCTTTCGGCGCCGCTTGGGCAAACTCGGTGTAATAGTTGCGTCCTGACTTGGCCCCGTCACAGCCACCGATCAGGAAAAAGTGCTTGATTGCCCCATCCTTGACCGCTTCGATCACCTTGTCGGCCACCCCCAGCACGGCATTACGGCCGAAACCGACCAGGATATTTTTCTCCGGACCGTCTTTCGGAAAGCCGGGGGCGGCCAGCGCCGCTTCGATGACCGGAGCGAAATTCCGGTCCGAGATATGGGTGACGCCCGGCCAGGCTACCAGCCCCGTGGTGAAGATCCGCGCCTGGTAGCTTTCCTTCGGTTTCTGGATACAGTTGGTGGTCATCAGGATCGCTCCGGGAAAGGCGTCAAGCTCCTTCTGCTGGTCCTGCCAGGCCCCCCCGTAGTTCCCGGCCAGGTGCGGATACTGATTCAGTGCGGGGTAACCGTGACAGGGGAGCATCTCCCCGTGAGTATAGACGTTGATCCCGGTTCCCTCCGTCTGTTTCAGGAGTTCGGCCAGGTCCTTGAGATCATGGCCGGAGACCACGATGGCCTTGCCCGCCCGGGGGGTGACCCGCACCGAGGTGGGTACCGGGTGGCCGTAGGTACCGGTATTCCCTTCGTCGAGCATTTCCATCACCCGGAGGTTCACTTCTCCCACCTTCAGGGCCCGACTCAAGAGGTTATCGACCGTGAGATCGCTGCGGGTCAGAAAATCGAGGGTTTCGTGGAAGAAGGCATAGACGTCGTTGTCCTCTATTCCCAGGATCATGGCATGGTCGGCGTAGGCCGCAACCCCCTTGAGGCCGTAGAGGATCAGGTGAAGGAGGCCAGCGGGGGTGTCGCCCATCCGTTTGATGTGTTTTTGTAGAGTGACCTCCTCGCCTTGGCGGATCAACCCCTCTAAGGTGTCGGCCGGCGTCCACTGAGCTGGTCCGGTGAGGGTTTCCACCGGCTTTCCGGATGTCCGGGCGGCCTCCTCATACAACGTGCGGGCCTTGCTTTTAAGCTGGGCGGCCCTTAAGAGAATTCCCCGGAGCCGTTCCGGGTCGAAATTCACATTGGTGACGGTGGTGAAGAGAGCCTCCAGGACGAAGTGGTCGATTTCCCGGTCCCGGACACCCAGTGCACCGGCGCGGTGGGCATACGTGGCTATTCCTTCTGTGGCATGAACGAGGAGATCCTGTAGCGCCGCTGTTTCTGGGGTTTTTCCGCACACCCCAAAAGTGGTGCAACCTGACCCTTTTGCGGTTTGTTCACACTGGTAACAGAACATTTGAATATCGCCTCCCTGTTATATGATTTATGGGTGAAAGGGTAGAAGGGCCAGTGCCTTCTCCCCGGATTTTCATCATTTCAGGGCTTCCTGCGGTTGAGGTTTTGAACCCTGAACCCTGGACTCTGCGCTTTGAATCACTTCTCTTTTGATGATCCCGCCATTGATCCCGATTTTGGTCAGCGTGAGGGGAAATGTGATCCCGCTCCGGCGGCGGGCCTCTTCCACCAGCTTGACCAGACCTCCGCAGCAGGGCACTTCCATGTATACCACCTCGCCGGAAACGGGCTGGTTGACGGTGAACATTTCGGTAAGTTTATCCAGGTAATAAGTCCCATCGTCCAATTTCGGACAGCCAATCAAGAGGATTTTGCCCGGGAGAAATGACCTGTGGAAATCCCGGTAGGCAAAGGCCGTACAGTCGGCGGCGATCACCAGGGGAGCGCCTTTCAGGTACGGAGCTTGTGGAGAAACCAGGGTTATCTGAACCGGCCAGTTCCCCAGAAGCGATGGCTGGCGGCCTTCTTCCGGGGTGTGGGGAACGGTTGACCAGTCCTCCCGAAAAAGCGTACGGGCCAGCGACCCCGGACAGAGCGGGGGACCAGCGGTTGGTTTCCGGGACAGGTGTTTCTCCACCGCGGCGGCATCGAAGGATTCCGCCTCCCGTTCCACGATCCGGATTGCGTTCTGTGGGCATTCGTCAAGACAGGCTCCTAACCCGTCACAATAACTGTCACTGACCAGGCGGGCCTTGCCCTGGCGGATCTCGATGGCTCCCTCGGCACAGGCCGTCGCGCAGAGCCCGCAGCCGTTGCATTTCTCTTCGTCGATGGTGATAATGGATCGCTTCGTCTTTCTTTCCGTCATCTTGATCGCCTCCCTGTTGTTTTAGTGTCTACTTTCTGACCAGCGGTTTTATCGGTGAAAAAGAGACCAAGTCGGCGAGGATACGCCGGGTGAGAAAATCTTTGAATTCCCCGGTGATATTCTCCAGGAAACCACCGAACAAGCAGCATTGGAAGGGACAGTTTTTCCGGTTGAGGATACACTCGTTTGTGGTGAACGGTCCTTCGATGGCCTGGTAAATATCCAGAAGAACTATGTTCACGGCTGCCTTAGCAAGAGTGAATCCCCCCCCCGGCCCCCGGGTCGCGGTCACCAGGCCGGCCTGCGCCAACCGGCGCATGACCTTGGCCAGGTGTGCTTCCGACGATCCCGTTTCCCGGGCGAGGTGCCCGCTACTGAGAGGAGTGTCGGCCGCGGTTAAAAGAGCCATACCGTGGAAGGCTATGGAGGTGGCTTCATTGAGTTGGAACAATCCGGACATAGGGTACCTGCCTTTTATTCTGGCATTATGGTACCATAATACCAGAATATGTCAAGAGACTTTTCCAAAAATCCTCGGAAAAAATCACCACTCCGGAATAGGAAGCTAAGCCTCTTATCTGAGAAACAAAGCAACTGATGGGCAGAAATGGCCGCGGGCCGTCGGTTGGAAAAAACGAGAACAGATTCAGCTTTTCCGCTGGACCGTTCTTAGAAAAAGCGCCCCTATAGCTTGATTTATTGAAAAGACGTCTTGACCATGGCGGGCACTAAGTGCCTGAACGAGGACGGCGGGGATGATTTTTATAAGAATCACTCCAGGTAGCACCTGATGGAACCTGGTGGTTCGGAGACGAATTTGGACCGTTTATATTCCAAACGGATACAGAGGGGGTTGTTCTTCAGCCGCCGATCATGATATCCGGTGTCATGGCACCGGAGAATCCATTCCTTGAAGACGGTGAGGCGTATACCTTGCCACGAAGCAGTGGATTCGAAGGAATGGCGCTTAGTGCAGATGGAACAAGACTTTATCCCATGCTTGAAAGAGCATTGATAGCAGACCCCGGGAATAGGCGAGTTATCTTTGAGTTTATCCTGGAAACCAACGAATTCACCGATAAGAGGTTCTTCTATCGCATGGATGAAGGTCTTATGACCGGTGATATGATTGCTGTCAATGAAAATGAATTTATTGTAATTGAACGAGATGGAGAACAAGGCATAACGGCAGGGCATAAACAATTATTTGTAATGGACATGAGGGAGATAGATGCCGAAGGATATGTCACGAAACGTAAAATTGCCGACCTTATGGATATAGCCGATCCGGATTTAATCTCTCTTCCTGGCCGACCAGAGGACATTGGACTTGGAAATCCGTTTAGCTTCCCATTTGTAACAGTAGAAGCTGTGACAATGCTTGGTGAAGATACACTCGTGATTACCAATGATAATAATTTCCCGTTCAGTACAGGGCGAAATCCAGCCTATCCCGATAATACAGAGATAATCAAAATTCAATTGAGTGAGCCGCTTGACCTTGCATTGGACATTCCCCAATCTCCCGCTGAACAAAGAAGATAGTAGTGAAGCAGGGGGGTTTGCTACCATACATGGATCTACCCCGGATAGAACACCGGCAGATAACCCTCTTCCTGACCTTCCCCCGAAATAACAGACAGCATATTAAGAGACATTCCGGTGCACCTGTTCAAACTCACTCATCTTTTTGTCCGTGAGAAGACGGCCAGCGCTTTTTTTAAGATCTCCCGTTCTTTCCCCGCCGGTCCCGGTTCTCTGTGGGGAGCCGGGGGAGCTCCTCATCTTCCGGTTTCCCCTGTCCCGCGCCGGGAAAGGGGGTGAGGGAGTCTTGGTTTTTCACATTCCGGCGACTCATCTGAGACAGTCAATATCCGCATTCCGGAACCATGTTCCCCCGTGGTTGAGGGAGAAGCTCATGATTGTGATGTGCGAAAGTTGAGTCAATGGCTATAATTGTATATAATATCTTCATAACAAGCGAGTCGTTGGCGGGAAGGCGCCTGGTCGAGATTACGAAAAGCAAAACAAAAAAGGATTGTTAAAAATGGGAAGGCGCCTGATGCAGCGTAGGACTTTTTATTAAAAATGCCCTGACTAACGGATTTTTGTGTAATTGCAGGTCAAACTTGGATTTAAATAGGTGAAGGATGGAAAAAGTCATGAAGACCGATGAGGCGGTGCGTCATCTCCGGATGTACGAGATGATGGCCCTTATTCGCCAATACGAGGAAACGATCTATTACCTGTTTTTGGAAGGAATCATGCCCGGGACCATTCACCAATACCAGGGACAGGAAGCCTGTGCGGTGGGGATGCTCTTCGATCTGAGAACCACCGATTACATGACTTCGACTCACCGGCCGGCCGGCCATGCGTTGGCTAAAGGGGTGTCGGTTGAATCCTGCTTGGCGGAGATGTTCGCTAAAGCCAGTGGGTGCTGTCGGGGTAAAGGGGGCTCCATGCACCTGGGGGATATGGCGGTGGGTGCCGTTCCGGCGATCGCCATCGTGGGCGGGGGCTTACCGATCGCAGTGGGTATCGGTTTGTCCTGCAAGATGCGCCGGACCAATAACGTGGTGGTCTGTTTCTTCGGTGAGGGGGCGGCCAACGAGGGAGCTTTTCACGAGGCGTTGAACGGAGCGGCGATCTGGGACCTCCCGGTGATTTTTGCCTGTGAAAACAACCTGTATGCCGCCTCGACGCCCATCCGGGATATGCTCAAGGTCGCCCATGTAGCCGACCGGGCCTGTGCTTATGGTATGCCGGGGGAAGTGGTGGATGGAAATGATGTCCTGGCGGTCAACGAAGCGGCTCAAAGAGCCATTGCCCGGGCCCGGCAGGGTGGGGGGCCGACACTTTTGGAGCTCGAGACCTATCGGATGGTCGGTCATTCCAGAAGTGATGCCTGTGGTTACCGGAGCCGGGAAGAAGAAGGATATTGGAAGAGCCGGGATCCGATTATTCGCCTGCGTGAACATCTGCTCGCCAATGGGGAAGCGGACGAGCGGCATCTTGAGACAATTGAAGGGATGGTAATCGAAAGGATCGAGCGGGCCTTGACTGAGGCCCGGAACGCCAGGGACCCTCGCCCCGAAGATGCTCTTAAGGACGTCTATTTCGAGGGGGTGAACCGGACGTGGCAGTGATGAGTGTCGCTGAAGCTTTGCGCCAGGCGATTCGGGAAGAAATGATCCGGGACGAGCGGGTGTTCTGCCTCGGAGAGGATATCGGCATCCCGGGGGGGTTTGGCGGAGCTTTTACCGTCACGCTGGGTTTGGCGGAAGAATTCGGCCGGGAACGGGTTCTGGACACGCCGATTTCCGAGATCCTGATTGCCGGAGCCGCGGTCGGAGCGGCGCTGACCGGTATGCGTCCGATCGCCGATGTACAATACGCCGATTTTCTGTTCTGTATGATGGATCAACTGGTCAACCAGGCGGCGAAGATGACTTATATGTCCGGAGGGATGGTTTCAGTACCCATGGTCGTGCGCGCGCCGGTGGGGGCCACGACGCGGGGGGCACAGCACGCCCAGAGTCCCGAGGGGTTCTTTACCCATGTGCCGGGCCTCAAGGTGGTTTGTCCAGCGACCGCCTATGACGCGAAGGGCCTTTTAAAAACCGCCGTTCGTGACGATAACCCGGTGCTGGTTTTCGAGCATAAGCTTCTTTATGGAGCCAAGGGGAGTCGTGCGGAAAAATCGGCTCTTAGCCCGGTAGGGGAAGTCCCCGAGGAAGAGTACCTGATCCCCTTTGGAAAAGCGGCTCTGCGTCGGACGGGACAAGAGATCACCGTCGTTGCCAACCTCTTGATGATGTACCGCGCCCTGCAAGCGGCGGAGATTCTCGAGAGGGAAAGCATCAGCCTGGAAGTGATCGATCCCCGGTCGCTCGTCCCCTTCGACTATGCGGCGGTCATCCATTCCCTGGAAAAAACTTCGCGTCTCATGATCGTCGAGGAGGATACCCGGCGCAATGGTTGGGGAGCGGAAGTGGCGGCCACCATCGCCGACGAGGCTCTCTACCTTCTCGATGCGCCGATCCGCCGGGTGGCCGCTTTTGATGTGCCGGTTCCCTTTGCTCCGGTCATGGAAAATTTTGTGATTCCTTCGGTCGAGCGGATTTGTCAAGAAGCGAGAAAACTGATGGAAGCCTGAAGGAGGGTGATGAAATGCCCCTGGTTTCAATGAAAGACCTTCTCCAGTCCGCCCGGGACAACCGGTATGCCGTTGGATATTTTGAATCCTGGAACCTGGAATCGTTATTGGCTGTAGCCGATGCGGCGGAACTCGCTCGTTCGCCGGTGATCATCGGTTTTAACGGGGGTTTTCTGGAAAATCCGGTTCGCCGGTTTCCCGAGCACCTGACTCATTATGCCGCTCTTGGGCGATCGGTGGCGCAACAGGCAACTGTTCCCATGGCCCTCCTTCTCAACGAGGCCGGACGGATCGCGACTCTCATCAGGGGTTTGGAGTCCGGTTTCAACGCGGTAATGTATGCCAGCCCTTCGGGAGGCTCCTATGATGAACTGGTACGGGAAACCCGGTGCCTGGTAGATGCCGCCCGGGTCCACCATGGGGCGGTGGAGGGTGAATTGGGAGAACTCCCCTGGGCGGACCGTAAGAGTGGGACTTGGGGGGGCGGTGAAAAAACCGACCCGGAAACAGCCCGGAAATTTGTCCATCAGACCGGAGTGGACGCCCTGGCTGTGGCGGTGGGCAATGTCCACGTGCTGGAAACCGAAAAGGTCAGCCTGGATTTTCCCCTTCTTCGCTCGTTGTGTAAGGCGGTTCCGGTACCCCTGGTTCTCCACGGGGGGACGGGGATAGACCGGGAAGCGTTACGGGAAGCGGTTAGCTTGGGAATCACGAAAGTCAATGTGGGAACGCTCCTGAAAAGGACCTGGTTAAACACTGTGCGTACGCGGCTTTCCTCTCTGGAAATCGAGTATTCCGACCCTCACGAGCTTCTGGGGCAAGGTGGCGGGCAGGATGTTCTGCAGGAGGCCCGGGATTGCCTGAGGGAGGAAATCGGTCATTTTCTGTCTATCCTGGGGAGTGCCGGCAAAGCATAGAAGGGGGGGGATAGCGTGGCTTCCGGGATCAAGGTACCCTCCGTGGGACAGACCACCAGTGAATTTCAAATGTTGGCCTGGCGCAAGAGCGTGGGGGAGTCCGTTAAAAAAGGAGAGGTGCTCTTCGAGATCGAGACCGACAAGGCGGTATTGGAAGTGGAATCTTTCCGGGAGGGACATCTTCTGACTATCCTCGCTCCGGTGGGATCTCTGGTGAACACCGGACAGGTGGTCGCCTATGTCGGAGAATTGGGAGAGGTATTACCGGAGGAGGGGGACGAAAGGAAGGTGTCGCCCTCCGCAGAGCCGATCCAAAAAAAGGACGAGACGACAAGCGGTGGACTGGTCCCGCTCTCCGGGAAGCGGATTCTGGCCTCGCCCGCGGCCCGTAAGCTGGCCCGGGAAAAGGGTATTTCTTTGGCGTCCCTGATTCCGGAAAATGGTCAAACGGTCAAAAAGCGGGATGTTTCCACCGCAAGCCTCCCAGCGGACCCCGCCTTGCCCTTTACCGACATTCCTCTGACGGATTTCCGGCGTTTGATCGCCCGGCGGATGACTCAAAGCCAGCGGGACATTCCCCAGTTCACCCTGGAGGTCAGTCTGGATATGACCGACCTCGAAACCTACCGAAAAAATCTGAACGACCGGCGCAGAGATGGCGAAGCGTGGATTTCGCTCAACGACTGCCTGGTTGTCGCTTTAAGCCGGGCGGTTCGGGAGGTTCCGGCAGTGAATGCCCGCTTTCAGGGAGAGTCCATCCGGGTTTTTCACGAGGTCAATGTCGGTTTCGCGGTGGCCACGGAACGGGGCCTGCTGGTACCGGTCCTCCGGGGAGCCGAAAAAATGACTCTGCGTCAGGTCGCCGGACAGCGGGTCCAATTGGTGGAGCAAGGCAGACTGGGCAAGCTCACTCCCGCTAACCTCAGTGGCGCGACGATCACCCTGTCCAACTTAGGAGCCTGGGGTATCGACCGCTTTACGGCACTCATCAACCCCCCGGAAACGGCTATCCTGGCCGTTGGGCAAGTCACCGAGCGCTTGGTGAGTCGGGAGGGGAAGCCGGTCTCCCGTTTGACCGTCTTCCTGACTGGTTCGTTCGACCACCGGGTGATCGATGGAAGCGATGCGGCGCGCTTTATGCGCCAGATTAAGATCCTGGTGGAAAACCCAACAGATTTTCTCTCATAAACCGGATGCTGCACCAGTGATCCGGCCAACCACCATCCAGTC
>DATIKP010000008.1 GCA_035477455.1 Atribacteraceae bacterium | reverse complement strand
TCAGTCTCCTCGCGCTGGGTTTCATTGAGCTCTTTCGCAGGGGCAAGACCAACCGGTAAATTCCCGATACCTCCTCCTGGTTCGTGGCCCGTTGTCTTGACGAAACGTTGGAGTGTGTTATAATTTTTTCTCAGATGAGCGGGAGTAGCTCAGTGGTAGAGCGTCAGCCTTCCAAGCTGAGGGTCGCGGGTTCGAGTCCCGTTTCCCGCTCCATTTTTTCGTTTTAGGTCGATTCCCCGGTGTAGAGACGGTTCTTGCCCAATGAACAACTGTTTCCCCTGAGCAGTTCGGCTTATTTTGTGTTTTTTTCAGAAGGTCACTCAGGCCTTCCTTGAGTATTCTCTGATTTTATATTCTTCTTGGCATTGAGTGGAGCCAGTTCGCCGGCAGGAGATCGAACTTGGCCGGGCCGGTATCGTTGTTGCCGACAGCCATCCGCTCCTTTTCGTTGTTCATCCGATTCTGAGAAACAGTAGTAGCGGCCTCTCGCCGGAGATTTTGATCATGGGGTGGTTTTCGGCCTGTCTGAAAC
The DNA here is from genome assembly GCA_035477455.1 of Atribacteraceae bacterium. NCBI lineage: Bacteria > Pseudomonadati > Atribacterota > Atribacteria > Atribacterales > Atribacteraceae > Atribacteraceae bacterium. The sequence continues at coordinate 8,614 of DATIKP010000008.1, read as the reverse complement.
TTACCGCTGGTCCGTGAGGCGGGAATTGATCCTGGAGATGATTCTCTGGAAAGACTTTAGTCCGAATTCCGAGGAGCGGGAGACTCTGCTCCTTCCCGAAAAGGTTTTAACCGCACCCCCTTGAGAACGGTTCGGCGGTTAGGGCCTTGTGTGCGATGCCCTGGATGGAGTTTTTCAAAAGGTGTTTTGTGGCTATGAAAAGACCATAGATTATAGAAAAGGAATCACCCTGGTGACAGACAAGAGTCATACCATTCCCCTTGTCCGGCCTTCGGCAATAAACGGATCCCGTTTTGTTAGGGTGCTACCTGTCATTCTCCTGTGTATTCTTATTCTCGTTTTTATTCCCTCACCCGCTCTGGCTAAGATCGATTTTGCCACCTTCTTTGCGACCACCGATCAGATCATGCTCTTTATCGATCCGGACGATGGCCGGATCGTGGACGCCAACCTCGCCGCCGTGCGCTTTTACGGGTACCCCCGGGAGCGTCTCACCACTATGTTCATCCAGGAGATCAACACTCTCACGCCGGACCAGGTGGCCGAAGAGCGGGCCCGGGCTGTGCGGGAAGAGCGTAATTATTTCATCTTTCGCCACCGTTTGGCCGATGGTTCGCTACGTACCGTCGAGGTCTTTTCCCGTCCCTATCCGATCAACGGCGATATCCTCCTTCTTTCCCTGATTCATGACATCACCCCCCGGCGGGAGCTGGAGGAGGCTTTGTGGCACTACCAGACTCGTTTGGAAGAGATGGTGGCCGAACAAGTCAACCGGCTCCGGGCCCAGGAGTTTTCCACCCGGGTGCTGGCCTACGCGAGCGGCCTTTTGCTGTTGGCCTTACTTTTGATCCTGATCCTGTTCCTGCGTTACCGCGGGGTGATCCTGAATCAGAAAGTCCGGGAACGAACGGCGGAACTGGTCCAAAGCGAGCAGGAAATGCGCTGGCTGTTTAAAAGTATGATCAGCGCTTTCGCCGTTCATGAGTCGGTGTTTGATGAAAAAGGCCGTTTTGTCAGTTTTCGGTTTTTTTACTTCAACGAGGCTTATGAACAGATACTGGGGGTTGAACTTGAACAGCTCAGGGGGAAAACCGTCCAGGAGGTTTGGCCCGGAACCGAGGAGGAGTGGATCAAGCGCTACGGTGAAGTGGTCACAACCGGTCTTTCCCAGACCTTCGATCTCTATCACGCACCCACTGAGAAATCTTACCATTGCAAGGCCTACCGCCCTTGGGAAACGAAAGAACGCTTCTGCGTGATCTTCGAGGACATTACCGAGCGAATCCGTTCCGAAGAGCGGGAACGCTACCTCAAACAGGTTATCCTGGCTATCCGTAACGTCAACCAGTTGATCGTCCGGGAGAACGACTTGCACCGCCTGATCCAGTGCGCCTGTGAGAACCTCATCGAGACTCTGGGCTATTCCGCCGCCTGGATCACCCTTCTTGACCCCTCGGGTACGGTAACGGATACCGCCTTTTCTGGAGCGGGAGAAGAGATCACCCTTCTGGGTCAAAATCTGACCCAGGGAGAGTTACCCGAGTGTTTGCGCCATGCCCTCGCCCAGGGTGAGGTCTGGCTTTGCCGAGAACCCCGTACCGAATGTCCCGGCGGACCGGTGATACACTACAACGAAGGACAAGCGGGGATGTCTGTACGGTTGTCTTTTGGAGAGCGAACCTACGGGGCCCTGGTCGTGTCGGTTCCTTTCCGGTACGCCGAAGACGCTGAGGCCCTGAACCTCTTCAAAGAACTGGCCGACGACCTGAGTTTCGCCCTCCATAAGATCGAGACGGCTCAAGCCCTCCGCATTAGCCAGGAACGTTACCGGCTCCTGGCTGAGAATATGCCCGGGGTCGTCTACCTGTGCCTGAACGATCCGTCGTGGACGATGCTCTATATGAACGACTATATCGAGAAGATCACCGGTTATATCCGGGCTGAGTTCCTGGATCAACGGGTCCGTTATTCCGACCTGTGCCATCCCGAAGACCTCGCGATGCTTCATCGTAGCATAGATGAATCCCTGGCTGCCGGCCGGTCCTTCAGTTCCGTCTACCGGCTCAGACACCGCAGCGGGGAGTACCGCTGGGTGGAAGAATTCGGGGATGCCATCCGGGAGAGCGGAACCGTTCGCTACCTGGAAGGCTATGTTCAGGACATCACGGAGCGAAAGAAAAAAGAAGAGCACATCCGGCATCTTTCGTTCCATGATCATCTCACTGACCTCTACAACCGGGTTTTCATCGAAAAGGAAATTCGCCGCCTGAACGATATCGGGGAAATTCCCCTGGGAGTGATCCTGTGCGACCTCAACGGGTTGAAGCTGGTGAATGACGCCTTCGGGCACCTGGAAGGAGACAAGCTCCTGAAGCTCTGCGCCTGGACGCTCCAACTGTCCTGCCGGTCTCAGGATTTGATCGGTCGCTGGGGTGGAGACGAATTCATTGCCTTACTCCCCCAGGGAAACGAGACAGTCCTCACTGAAGTCACTGAACGCATCGCCTACCATAGCCGGGAGGCCTCTACCGACCTCATGCCTTTTAGCCTGTCGCTGGGTTGGGCCGTCAGGACTGACGTCCTCCAGCCGATTGATGAGTTGATCGCCTTCGCCGAGGAACGGATGTACCGGTGCAAACTCACCGAGAGTCGTAGCGCCCGCTCCTCGATCATCGCCTCCTTGGAACGGTCTTTGCAGGAAAGCACCCAGGAAACCCAGGAACACGCCACCCGTTTGCGGGAGCTTGCCCAACGGATGGGAAAGGCCTTGCATCTTTCATCCAACGAAATCAACGACCTGGAATTGTTGGCCCGTCTTCATGATATAGGTAAAATCAGTATCCCCCGACACATTCTGGACAAACCTCTGGCCTTGACCCCGCAAGAGTGGGAGGTGGTCAAAAAACACCCGGAGGTCGGCTACCGCATCGCCTTATCCTCTCCCGACCTTCACCCCATCGCCGAGGCTATCCTCGCCCACCACGAACACTGGGATGGTGCCGGCTATCCCCAGGGGCTCAGGAGAGAAGAAATTCCACTCCTTTCCCGGATTGCTTCCGTGCTGGACGCCTTTGACGTGATGATCAGCGGTCGTCCGTACAAAAAGCCGAGACAGCTCAGCGAGGCCCTTCAGGAGCTACAGCGTTGTGCCGGATCCCAGTTCGATCCTCGGGTAGTGGAGGTGTTTTCGGGGTTGATGAGGACGTGACGACGGGTTGACTGACAAGAAAGGTAGAAACTTATTCTTGATATGCCCACATCCCTACCCGTAAGCTATTTTTCTCTGGAATTTTTTGGGATTAATTTCCCTTGAGAAAATTTCGGTACCGTGTTTAACTTTTGGCACGGCGTATCTTTCCTTTAGGGAGTGAGGTGATTCCTGGTAGGAACTTCACCTTGATATGCGCCATCTTTTTGTAATTGGCCTTATATAACTTGTGAGTGTAACGAACTCAGGTTCTGATTATGTGCATGTGCATATAAGAAAGGAGTAGTTTTTATGGGCGAAAAAGAAAGAGACCCGCGTACAACCATTGATGCGATGGTTGATAATGCCACCAAGGCATTAAATGCTTTTTTGGCCTTTGATCAGGAACAAATCGATGCCATCACCAAGGCTATGACCATGGCCGGTATAGATCAACACATGAAGCTCGCCAAAATGGCGGTAGAGGAAACGGGACGGGGGGTATACGAGGACAAGATCATAAAGAACCTTTTTGCCACCGAGTATATCTACAACAGTATCAGAGAAGAAAAAACGGTGGGAGTGATCCGGGAAAACGAGTATGAAGGCTACGAAGAGGTGGCCGAACCGGTGGGAGTCATTGCGGGAATCACCCCAGTGACCAACCCGACATCCACCACCACGTTCAAGGCCATAGTGGCTATAAAAACCAGGAACCCCATAATCTTCGGTTTTCATCCGTCAGCGCAGAAATGCAGCGCTCATGCCGCCAGAATCATGCGCGATGCTGCCTTATCCGCCGGTGCACCCGAAGGATGCATACAGTGGGTGGATGAGCCTTCGCTTGAGGCTACCCAGTATCTTATGAAACATCCTGGGGTTGCCCTGATACTGGCTACCGGTGGTTCCGGCATGGTGCAATCGGCATATAGTGCGGGCAAGCCGGCTTTGGGAGTGGGGCCTGGAAACGTGCCCTGCTATATAGAAAAAACCGCTGATGTGGAAAGAGCGGCTACTGACCTCATGTTGTCCAAAACGTTTGATAATGGAATGATCTGCGCTTCCGAGCAGGCGGTAATCGTCGATGAGGCTATTGCTGAAGAATTCATAGACTTCATGAAAGATAACGCCTGCTATTTCCTGGAAGGGGAAGAAATCAAGAAAGTGGAAGAGCTGGCCATAGACAAGACCAAATGCTCCATGAACCCTTCGGTGGTAGGCAAGTCGGCCTACGATATCGCCAAAATTGCCGGGATCGAGGTACCACTCAACAGCAAGATACTGATTGCGCAACTTGACGGAGTGGGTCCCGATTATCCTCTTTCCCGCGAGAAACTGAGTCCTATCCTGGCCATGTATATCGTGAAAGACCACCAGGAAGGCATCGAAAGAGCCGAACAGATGGTGAATTTCGGAGGGATGGGACATTCGGCGGTGATTCATACCGAAGATGACAAGGTAATTGATCTGTTTTCCAAAAAAATCAAAGTCGGACGCCTTATTGTCAATGCTCCGGCCAGTCATGGCGCCATAGGTGATCTGTACAATACCTATCTTCCGTCATTGACCTTGGGATGTGGTTCGTTCGGCAGAAATGCCACCACTTCCAATATATCAGCGGTGCACTTGGTAAATCTGAAGAAAGTGGCCAAGAGGAGAGTCAACATGCAATGGTTCAAGATACCGCCTAAGATATATTTTCAACCCGGAGCGGTGCGTTATCTTGAGGATATGCCTGACATACATCGCGCTTTCATAGTTACCGACCCGACCATGGTCCAGTTGGGATATGTGAACAAGGTGTTGCACTACCTCAGAAAGAGGCCGGAGAACGGACTGTCTTACGTGCATAGTGAAATATTTGCCGATGTGGAACCTGACCCGTCTGTAGAGACAGTGATGAGCGGGGTTGAAATTATGAACAGTTTCAAACCCGACGTCATAATAGCACTGGGTGGTGGATCACCCATGGACGCCGCTAAGGCCATGTGGCTGTTCTATGAGCATCCCGATACAGACTTCAGGGCGTTGCATCTTAAGTTCCTGGATATAAGGAAAAAAGCCTTCAAATTCCCGGTGTTGGGTCTAAAAGCCAAGATGGTGGCCATACCCACAACTTCAGGAACCGGGTCGGAGGTTACTTCCTTTACGGTCATAACCGACAAGACCACCAATACCAAGTACCCGCTGGCCGATTATGAATTCACTCCCGACGTGGCTATCGTGGACCCTGAGTTTGTGATGAGTGTTCCTCCGCGGGTGACCGCCGACACCGGCATGGACGTGTTGACTCACGCAATCGAAGCCTATGTGTCGGTTCTGGCGTCGGATTATACCGATGCGCTGGCCATAAAGGCCATACAGTTGGTGTTCGAATACCTTCCCCTGGTTTATAAAGATGGCAGCAAGAAAGAGGCCCGCGAAAAAATGCACAATGCTTCATGTATAGCCGGTATGGCATTTGCAAACGCTTTCCTGGGGATAAACCACAGTATGGCGCATAAATTAGGAGGGGAGTTTAATATACCTCATGGCCGGGTGAACGCGATATTATTACCCCATGTTATCGAGTACAATGCCCGGAAGCCGGCCAAGTTTGCTTCCTTTCCCAAGTACGGCAAGTACGTGGCCGACCGGAAATACGCCGAAATAGCGCATATATTGGGATATAAATTCTCTACTGTCGAGGAAGGCGTAGCCGCTCTGGTTAAAGGGGTCAGGGATTTACTCAAGTTGCTGGATATCCCATTGACCATAGCGCAGTGTGGGGTCGCTTGGGAGGATTTTGAAGCCAGGGTGGCCGATTTGGCGGATAAGGCCTTTGAGGATCAGTGCACCACCGCCAACCCCAAGATGCCGCTGGTAAGCGAGATGGAGGCTATATATCGGAAAGCGTATATGTAGCCACTGGGGGGAGGCTGCCTTAAAAAAGCAGCCTTCCCAAGATTAGTACCATTGTATACAACATTTGACGGTTGCTCATTTCTTATGGCGCGCCCGGAGGGAGTCGAACCCCCAACCTACGGATCCGTAGTGCGAAAAACGCCTTTTGTGTAGGTTGGCTGAGGTTGCAAAAAGTCTTGTCCTGCTTGGTGTTGTTGGTTTCTTCCCGGGCAAAAAATAGGCTGTTTTTGCTCCCGTTTTTTTATGTTTGCTCCCAAATTGCTCCCCTCATTACCCCACGCCTTCGGCTGTAATGGCGGGAACGTAAAGCTTCGCGGAGATGATCCAGCAGTTTTGGTTTTCGGGTGCCTTCAGGCGTAGGCCCTGGATGGCTTCCAACTGGCGGGGATGATTCTTCAAATGCCAGAAATTCTTTTCGGTGATCATTCGCTCGCGTAGCCCGCAGGGAGCTCCGGGGAATGCGCTTGCTATCCGTTTTCGAGAGGATGGGTCCAGAATGAGTCCCTGACATCGGCTTTCCTCCTGCATTTGGGACAAGATAGAATTATCATCGAAACTCCCGATATTTTGCCTCGTCGTAGAGGTCATCGGAACTGAGCAAGGGGAAGGGACGGACCCGCTCTCTCTTCTCGAACCTGCTGCAATATTATGAGCAGCGGGTGACTTATGTGACTTTTTGTCTCAACTTTTCATATTCTTCCGGGGACATATCTATATCGCGGAGGATTTTTCTGATTAGGCCCCTGCCCAAATCTTCTCCCTTGTGGAATGGAACAACCGTGCAGCGCCCATCGGGATGAGCAAACAGAACATGACTGCCCACCTGTCTTTGGCGTACGAAACCGAGATGGACAAGTATACACTCCATATCTTCGGCAGAGATAATAGCAAGTCTTGTCACAGCTGTACCTCAACCTGATGAATACCTATAAATTTCTCTGGCACGAAAATGAAGTGGCTTTTTTCGTCAAGATAAAGCTTTATTGCCTCTTGGACCCGCTTTTCTAACACAGCCAGGTTATCCGCTTGGGTATGACAACCGGGGAGAGACGGGACGGAAGCTACATACTTGCCGTCTTCGTCTTGTTCAATAATGACTAAAAAGCGTTGACCGCCCACGATAATTAACCTCCTAAGCTTTTATTTTAATGGCTTCTTTCCCCGGTTTTTTTATGTTCCCGGCCTACCTTTTAAGAATAATTTTGACATGTTTTATCACATCACGTGAAAAACTAAAATATATTTCGCAAATATATAAAATTTTGTACTGATTTTCACGCCAACCGTTTTATTCATATTCCGGTGGGACCTTTCAGGTGGGCGGCAATATCCTCGATTTCGGCAAGGTGTTCAAAAAGGGCGCAGGCAAAGCGTTTGCGCCGGAGTAATTGGTCCTGCTCCCGGATGGCCCGCAGGAACGGAGAGCGACAGGCGGCAAGCAGGCCACCCTCACGGATATTTTCACAGGCAATGGAGATAAACGGGCAGGGTTCAATGCCGCCCTGGGAATTTATGTGCAGGGAGGCCCGCCCCGCTGCCGAACAGTAATTGTCTTCACCATATTCATCGTGGGGAAACTGGATAAGGATCAGCGGCTGCTGCCGCCACAGTTCCAGGACACGCCGGCGAAAGCCTCCCGCTCCGTTTCACTGAGGACCCAGTGGGGATGGGGATGAGGATCGCAGGGCACGTACTCGGTAAAAAAACCGACGCCGCAGCCGCATTCGGTCATTTTTTGCATGAAGGCATCGCTGCCAAGGTAAGCGGTGTTGGCCGTTGTATTCGTGGCGGCAAAACCAAAGAAAGCGCCGGCGTTACGCAGGTGGGTAAATGCCTCCATTGCTGCCGCATAAGCACCGGACCGGCGCCGCTCATCCGTGTCCGCGGGAGAACCTTCGATACTGACAAGCAGCACGGTATTGCCGCTGCCCGCCACCTGCCGCGCCACTTCCGGCGTGACCAGGGTGCCGTTGGTGATGATTACAAAAAAAAGACGGCGGCTTTTACTGGTCAGTTGCAGCAGATCGGGGTACAGCAGCGGTTCACCGCCGGTAACGACGACCACGGGTATGCCCAGCTGCTCCGCCTCACGCATAAGGGCATCCAACTCCCGGCCGGAAAGTTCGTTTTCCACGGGGCGTCCCCGGGAATAACAGCCCCGGCAGTTGAAGTTACAGCGCATCGTGGGACTGATTGCCAGGACAGTGGGAATGGAAATGCCCAGACGCTTCATCTGCCGCAGGCGCCGCCGGTTGGCAAACCAGAGACGGCAGCCGTTACGCAAAACAAAAAACAGGCGCCGCGGGCCGGAGCGGCCCCACAGCCACAGCGCGGAACGGAGCAGGGGGCCGATACCGCCGCGCGGGCGGGGCAAAGCAGCCGGAGTCACTTCCTTTGGAGCCGCTTCCTTGTTTTGACAAATCATAGCTTCATGTTTACCATATACCCCCTCCCCATTGTCAAGACAAAAAAATGGGTTGTATTTGGTGGATTAGCCTGTAAACATCTCCATCGTGGTTATTA
>DATIKP010000007.1 GCA_035477455.1 Atribacteraceae bacterium | reverse complement strand
CTAACCACGAGGCCATGATTGCACACTCGAGCATCCCGTTGAGTCAGCCTCTGGTGGTGACCTTTCAGGGGGGGGATGTGTTCGGGCTCATCAGGGACCGGCTGTGGCAAGCCCGGGGCCGGATCCGGAAAGTGCAGTTTGTAGTCGATTATTATTTTATCATCCTGGAAAAATTCGGTGAATCTGCACCCTTTTATCCGGAACCTCTATGAACACACCATCCAGGTCATTGATACCATCAAACCCTCTACCGGGATACCGTTCAGGAATGATTGATATCTGTCTATCAAGTCTCAACAATAAACTGAATGAGGTCATGAAAGTTTTGACTATCGTCGATAGCATCTTCATTCTCCTTTGAAGATTTCTTTAAGGTTTTTCCGCATTTATACTTTCTTGCGTTGACTCATATACCATTTCTTCACAAGGGAGGCAATTCAGCATGAAAGAGGCTCTATCGAAAAACAGCCTCGCGGTAAAAAAGAAAAACGGTGCAAAAGGTCCGAAGACCCTGGGGCCGGTTTGCGATCTGGAGGAGCATGTCTTTCCCGATTGGTGGTGTCGGATTTTCAATTCACTCTATTTGAAAACCGATGCCGATGTAGTCGACGACCGGGAAATCACCCGGCAAGAAGTCGATCTCTATGTTCAGGCGGTTCCTCTGCAGGTGGAAGAACGAGTACTCGATCTGTGCTGCGGCCAGGGACGGCATTCGCTCGAATTGGCCCGCCGGGGGCTGAAACATCTTTTTGGGCTGGACCGGTCGCATTACTTGATTCAAAAAGCCAAGGCATCGGCAAAAAAAGAAAAACTGTCCATTCAATTTCGGGAAGGTGATGCCCGCCGTTTACCCTACCCGGTGGATTTTTTTGATGTGGTGTTGATCCTGGGAAACAGCTTCGGTTACTTTGAGTCCATCCAGGATGATTTGCGAGTGTTGAGAGAGGTCGCCCGGGTGTTAAAGCCCTGGGGTCGTATCCTGGTTGATGTAGCCGATGGTGAATACCTGAAAAAACACTTTCAACCCCGTTCCTGGGAATGGATTGACCGCAAGTATTTTGTTTGCCGGGAGCGATCCTTGTCGAAAGACCAAGAGCGATTGATCTCCCGGGAGATTATCAACCACGTGGAAAAAGGCGTGGTAGTGGACCAATTCTACGGAGAAAGACTTTATGCCCGGGAGAGTCTGGCTGAGTTACTGCAGTCCGGCGGGTTGTCCGAGGTGAATTACCATACTGAATTTTCCCCGGTATCCCAGCGCAACCAGGACTTGGGCATGATGGCTCAGCGCTTGATCGTCTCGGCCAGGGTCAAGAAAAACTGGGCACCGGTCAGGAAAAAAGGTGCCAACGGCATTCGTAATGTGGCAGTGCTCCTGGGGGATCCCGTCAAACCCGACCTGCTCAAGCCTGGCTCGATTTTTGACGATGACGACATCTATACCATTGATCAGCTCAAGTCCGCCCTTCGGGAATTGACCGGTTACCGGTTTTTCTATCTCGATGACCACGAAAGCCTGATCCGGGAATTGTTCCGGCTGAAGAACCGAGTGGATTTTGTCTTCAACCTCTGCGATGAAGGTTTTAAAAACGATCCGCGCAAAGAACTGCATGTCCCGGCCATCCTGGAAATGTTGGATATCCCGTACACCGGTTCCAACCCGCAATGCCTGGCGTTTTGTTATGACAAATCCCTGGTGCGGGGGGTAGCCAAGGAAATGGGGGTTCCCGTGCCTGCGGCCTGCTTCGTGCAGCCTGAACAGACGACCTTTGAATTGTCGATTAATTTTCCGGTTATCGTTAAACCGAATTACGGAGATTCAAGTTTCGGCATAACCCAGCGAAGTGTCGCGACCCAAATGGAGGAATTGATCAATGCGGTCACCCAGATCCGGGAACAATTCGGCTATGATAAGCCCATCCTGGTTGAGGAGTTTTTGCCTGGAAAGGACCTGAGCTTGGGCATTCTGGGTAATCCTCCCGACTCCTATACCGTGCTTCCCTTGATTGAAGAGGATTATTCTGCCCTCCCGCCAGAACTTCCCTGGATCTGTGGGTATGAAGCGAAATGGATTCCCGAATCACCATACTGGAAAATTCAATCCGTACCGGCTCGCCTTCCGGAAGAAGTGGAAAAAATTATGGTGGAAAACTCCTTGAAATTGTTTGAACGGCTGGAGTGCCGGGACTATGTACGTTTTGACTGGCGATTGGATGCCGGAGGTTCTCCGAAGCTCCTGGAGGTGAACCCTAACCCGGGTTGGTGTTGGGACGGTCATTTGGTCAAAATGGCTCGCTTTGCCCACATGAAATATCCGGAAGTTCTTGAAACCATTCTCAAGTCTGCTGAAATACGGTTGGGCCTTGCCGGCAAGGAAACCGAAACGCCGCATGAAGTAAAAAACGAAGAACTGTTAACCGTTTGAGGACGTCAAACCGGAGAGCGATTTGATTTGTTATGATAGAATGAAGGATTTCAGGTATCCGTTCGCACTGAAAGGGGGATTGCATCATGCAATTTCGTAAACTTGGATGGACCGACCTCAATCTCTCAGTGATCGGTTTTGGAGCCTGGGCTATCGGCGGAGGTGGTTGGAAGTTCAGCTGGGGTCCCCAGGATGATGCCGAGTCGATTGCCGCCATCAAAAAAGCGATCGAATTGGGTGTGAACTGGATAGACACTGCCGCTGTGTATGGATTGGGGCACTCGGAAGAAATGATTGGCCAAGCGATCAGGGAGATGTCCGAAAAACCCCTGATCGCTACCAAGTGTGCACTGGTTTGGGACAGCCAGGGAAACATCGGCAACCGGATCAAGGCCGAGAGTGTCCGGCGGGAACTTGAAGCGAGCCTGCGCCGCTTGCGGGTCGAGGTCATCGACCTTTACCAGATTCACTGGCCGGTCCCCGACGAGGAAATTGAAGAAGGCTGGGAAGCCATGGCGGAATTCGTCAAGGAAGGAAAAGTCCGTTACATCGGGGTATCCAACTTCAGTGTCGCGCAGATGAAGCGGATTCAGGCTATTCACCCGATTGCCTCTTTGCAGCCGCCCTACAGTATGTTGAAGCGGGATGTCGAAGTCGAGATTCTCCCCTATTGCGGTGCACAAAAGATCGGGGTCGTAGCGTATAGTCCTATGCAAAAAGGGCTGTTGACCGGGAAGATGACCAGGGAGCGGGTACAGGGGCTTGCTCCGGATGATCACAGGCGCAACGATCCGATGTTCCAGGAACCACAGATCAGTGCCAATTTGGAGCTGGTGGAAAAGCTCCGGGCCATGGCCGGACGCTACGGAAAAACGGTGGGAGAGTTGGTCATTGCCTGGGTGCTGCGGAGGCCGGAAATGACCTCAGCCATTGTGGGAGCGCGCAATCCCAACCAGATAGCCGAAACTGTCAAAGCCGGCGAATTCAATCTCTCTCCGGAAGATGTCGATACCATCGAAGGGTTTTTGAAATAACGGACCGCGAAGCTATCTTAATCTCGCTAACCCGAGGGGGCTTTCTCCTCGGGTTAGCCTGTGCTTGGGTCTTTACGAATAGCATCCCCTATCAGCTCTGCATAGTGGTTCTCTGCTCTCTCTTGCCGTTCACTATATTGAGAGCACAGGTATGGCACTCCCGTTCCGGTGGCTGATTTCTTCCAGGAAAGCGGTGAGGTTTGCTATGCTGCAATCTGAGCCAATTTCATGGGAGGCGGAGACAATGTAGCCATGATGTTTTCCCAAAATATCGATCAGCCGGCCGGTTTCTTCCCTGACCTGTTTTGGCGTACCGAAGGGCAGTGTCTCCTGGGTGCTCAGTCCTCCCATGAACGAGAGCCGGGATCCAAATTGTTCTTGGAGCACCCTGATGTCCATGGCCTGGGGCTGAACGGGCAGCAGGACATCGAGACCGATTTCAAGCAGGTCGTCAAGAATGGCAAAGACGTTGCCGCAACTGTGGTGAAAAACTGGCAGACCGGCTTGTTTGGCGATTTTCCAGATCGCCGCCAACCGGGGTTTCAGGAGGCTCCTCCACAGGGCTGGCGACAGCAGAAGACCTCTTTGGGTCCCGTAATCGTCACCGGTATAAATCCCGTCCACCCCGAGCTTGATCAAATTCTTCGTGACTTCGATCTGGCATTCGGTGATCCGGTCGAGGAGAATTTCCAGGGCCGACCGGTTCTCGGCGATATCGGTCATAAAATTTTCGAACCCCCGGAGAAGCCAGGCCCGCTCCATCAAAACCCACCCCTGGCTGCCCAGGATGAAATATTCCTGCCGCATTTGCTCCGTGATTTTCTCGGCATCCCGGTAAAGAATTGGATCTCCCGGGTCGGGGAAAGAGAAGGAAGAGGCGTTCTTCCAATCATTCAAGGGATGGAAGACAGGCAGGTAACCTTCTGATTTAACCAAATCCCATCCGACTCCGAACAGGTCGAAGTCCATCCCCCGCTCGCGGTCAACGGTCGCTTTCTGATGAGTATCGATATACCGGATGTGGTTACCGAGGGCGATAGAAAGCTCTTCATCGGTTAGCCTGAAGTGGGTTTCCACTATTTTTCGCATCCTCCGGGTAAATTCGACCTGGTGGGGCAGCCCTCCGTAAGGTTGCCGAGAAACAGCCATTTGAACCCGTTCTTTTGCGGTCATAAAACGCCCTCCCGCTTGAGTAAGGGGATTGCCGCGGCCCCCATTACGCTGGCCTTCCCTTTGAAACGGCCTGGCAGGATCCTGGGAGCAGTTCCCAGGCCGAAACGGTGGGTCTTTAGGGAACGACATACAAGATCAATAAAGAATTGTCCTGCTTCAATGACTCCGCCTCCCAGAATGATGACCTCTGGATCGAAAATTTCCGCCAGATTTGCCAGGCCAAGGGCCAGATAATATCCAGCCCGACCCGCGATAGCCGTGAAAGGAAACTCCCCTTTTCGGGCCTTGGTCAGAACATCTTCGCCGCGAACCGGCTTTCTGGAGACATGGAAGGCTTCCCGCTCCAGGGCGCTTCCCGAGGCGAGCGCTTCCAGACACCCATGGTTCCCACATCGGCAAAGCGGACCTCCCGGTTCGATGACCGTATGACCCAATTCAGCCGAAACACCATGGGCGCCCCGGATAATACGACGTTTCCAGACGAGAATCCCTGAGATTCCGGTTCCTACGCTGACGTAAACTAAATCCTGGAACGCCTTACCGGCTCCGTAATGAAGTTCGGCGATCGCGCCGCAGCGGACGTCATGTTCCAGGAAAAAAGGCGTTTTGATGACACTGCGGATCATTTCCCCGACCGGGATGTCCCGCCAGTTGAGATTTTCCGAAAAAACCAGTCTTTCCCGTTCAAGATCCAGGAGCCCCGGAAAAGAAAGACCTAAGCCGGTTGTTTCTTCCTGAGGGGGGATCTTTTCGAGAAAACGCGCGGCTAGATCACCAACCTGACGGATAACGGTGTTGACATCGCGGGAAGAATCCACGGCAATTTTCTCGAACGAGATAACCTCCAGAGTTTCGTCAACCAGAACAGCAGCGATCTTTGTCCCTCCCAGGTCCACACCTACTGAAAATGGCATGCTCTGTTCACTCCCAATAAAGATCAATTCAAGATTCAAGAATGGTTACTTTTAACCTTGCATCTCTCAGGATTCATTCCCCGCCGCTTGCGGCGGGGTCGTTTATTCTTGAAACCTTGCATCTCGAATTTGGAATCTCGTATACGCTTTTCCCCATTATATCTCATTTCCTGTTCTGGCTAATCGTTTCCAGAATCGGTATAATTAATTAAACATTGATT
>DATIKP010000006.1 GCA_035477455.1 Atribacteraceae bacterium | reverse complement strand
CAGAAGCAGAAAGGTAAGATAAGAAAGAGCTACCCTCAAAAGTTGGGTATAGCCAAATAAAAACCGGTGGCGTATCCTAAGGTGAAGTTCCTATGAAGAAATCACCTCGCTCCCCGAAGGGAGGATACGCCATGAAACAAGCAAAGCACGTTAAAGAGGAATTGTCAAAGGGAATCAATCTGGAAACAAATCAAACCGATGGAATCAACCCGGACAGGCTTGATCCCTTGACCGAAGTCTTGAGAAAGGGAGCCAGAAAGATGCTCCAGCTGGCCAGCGAAGTAGAAGGGGGGGGAGGAGTTCATGGCCCAACACCAGTGGCTGAAAGATGAATAAGGGCACCAAGCCATCGTGCGCAATGGGTATCTCCCGGAACGAAATATCCTTACCGGATTGGGCCTGATCCCGGTGACCGTTCCCAGAAGACCTCCTCCCCTGGCTCTGCCTGTGCGTTGCACGCAGACAGGTCTACTTGCATGGGGACCTCCACCAATGACTTCCCGCAATCTGGCCGCGCTTGTGGGACTCCAGGCTCCCGGCCTCTCCCCTCAGAGCATCGGAGACGGAAGGCCAAGTGGCCGGAGGAGTTCACCATTTGGCGGAAACGGGACCTCTCCCAGAAACGCTACGTCTACTGGTGGGGGGGGTATACCTGAATACTCGGAGGGAGGAGAGAACCGGCGTCCTGGTGATCAGCGGCGCCACCGAGGATGGAGAGAAAGAGCGGATCGCCCTGGAGGACGGGTTCCGGGAGAGTGAACCGTCCTGGAAAGAAGTGCTCTTGGATTTGAAATAGCGGGGGTCTGAGGGTGGGACCGCTGGGTACAGTGGGGGACGGCGCCCTGGGGTTCTGGAAAGCCCTTCCCCAGGTATTCGGGGACACCCGCCCCCAGCGGTGCTGGGTGCATAAGACCGCTAATGTCCTGGACAAACTGCGAAAGAGCGTCCAGAAAAAAGCCCAGGCCGACCTCCACGAGATCTGGATGGCCGAAACCAGGGAGGGGGCGATCAAGGCCTTCAACTTGTTCATCACCAAATACCCGGCCAAGCACCCCAAGGCCACCGACTGCCTGGCCAAAGACCGGGAGGCACCTGGCCTTCTGCGATTTCCCGGCCAAACACTGGAAGCATCTGTACACCACCCACCCGGTAAAATCCACTCATGAGTACCGTCAGGTTGCGGACAGACAAGACCCGCAACTGCGGTTCACGAGTGACCGTCCTCAGCATGGTCTTACAGCTCTTTCTCAGTGCCGGGAAACGGTGGAGAAGACTGAAGGGAGTTCCAAGGTTAGCAGAAGTGGTGGAGGGAGTTATATTCGTCGAGGGAGTTCACCAAAAAGAGGACGCCGCCTGATGGGTCATACGCAAGATTTGACAATAGCTCTGAGGAGTGGGGGGATATCCGATTGTCACTACTGGCGGGCCGCTCAATCGATCACTCCAATCAACCTGGTGGAGCGGTTGGCTTGCGTCCGTGCAATCCAGCGTTGTACCATCAAGAGGCTTACCCCGGAGCTACAGGCGACGGAACGTCACGCTTCGCCTTTTTGATTATCATAACTGACTTGGGGTTGCTGGCCCCTCAGTGACTTCCGGTTGCTGACACTTAGTAGTTAGGGTGTGAGCTTGTCCACCCGACAATCCACACCCTAACTACTGGGGTAGTCCCTTTTTCTCGGCGGTCCTTACTCTTCCGGGATGCCACCCTTCTCTATCTATCTAATCCCTGCCTCCGCCAGTGCGGCGACTTCTTCGATATTACCAGCGTGTATCAATCCGGCTCCAGTGTCAACATGAAGTCCGGTGAAGTCGTAATGATGTGACAGATAGATCTGGAAGATCGACAGAAATCCATGCAGGAAGGGCTGCTGGTCCAATACCAGATCGGTATAGCCACCTCGTATGGCCCTGACTATCGCCGGGGAAAGATCAAAGCCGGCACCGAATATGTCCTCCGGTCCCAAATCTGCGGCTTTGATGTAATCCTCCAATACCGCAGTCATACCACCGTGATCAGTCACGATAACCTTAGTATCGGGATTAGCCAGAAGATGCCCTGCGGCGACCGGGATACCGAGCGCCGGGTCCACGTTCACTTCGTCGGATACCTCCAAATAGTCAACTACCAATCCGGCTTCCTCGAAGGCGTCTATCACTCCTCTTGATCTTAACCCCCGGATAGGCCCATACCCTAACATACCCCATACGAAGACCCGGTCACCTTCAACCAGACCGGCATGTTTAACTGTCGCCTCGCCCAATTGATACCCAGAACCATATAGATCTGCACCAATCCAGCCAAATCCGTCTAACTTATATCTGGCTTCAAGCTTGGGAAGCGTCGTATTTATAGTCGTTACTATGATTCCCAGCTCTTTAGCTTCATCTATAAACGGTTCAAACGCATCATCTCCCGGAACACCATAAACCACTATCCCATCGGGTCTCATGGCCATCGCCTCTTGGAATTGGGTAATCATCTTCTCGGCGAGCCAGTCTGACCACCAAGTTGTAACTTTCACCCTGGGTCCCAGTATCTCCGCCGCTGCCATTGCCCCTCTCTCCACTACTGTAGCGAAAATGCATCCTGGAGGGCCTCCGGCAAAGAAGTGTATAGCTACCGGCTCCTCTTCTGCTGCCAGTGCTGAACCGGTCAGGATAAAAGCCACCACCAGTAACAAGCTTAACCCCAGCGGTAAGAGTTTCCTTTTCATTGGTTCTTCCTCCCTGTCTTTTATTAGCGGAAGTTTCTATAAAATGTTGTTTTGACGATTGGGGTAAGCCTCACCTCCTTCTTCTTTCTATCAGGCTGTGTATTGCTACAGCAATCAGTATGAGTAGCCCGAAGACTAAGCGAGTCCAGAAGCCTCCCAGGCCTGATGCCACGATTCCCGCCTCCAGGGAGCCAACAAGAAAGGCACTGATAAATGTTCCGAGGATAGTCCCTAAACCACCGAACATTGAAGTGCCACCAACAAAAACCGTAGCCATGGTCGGCAGTAGATAGCCTTCGCCCGCCGTGGGAAACCAAGTCCTCAATCTTACGCTGGCCAATACGCCAACGAACGCGGCAATTACCCCCATCATAACAAACACCATGATTTTGGTTTTAGCAACGTCAATACTCATCATGCGGGCGGTATTCGGATTGTCCCCCACAAACAAGATGTGGTTGCCAAATTTATGGCGGAAAAGGATTAGGGCAAATACAATTGCAAGGCCTACAAACCATAGCGATTGAGCCGGAATACTTCCTCCCACATCGCCTATCAATACAGCAGACAGTTGTGTTTCACCGATTCCTCTCAGCACTCTGGCCAGTCCGTCAGCCAGCACATCGGAAATTCCCCTGAGAAAGAAGCCCATGCCTAAGGTGGCAACTATTGAGGGTATAGGGACCTTGGTTATCAATAGACCGTTGGCTATACCGATCGCGGCACCAACCACCAACGCTCCTATAAGTCCAAGCAGACTATCTCCTGTGGCGATGAAAATCTCGGCGAAAACTAGTCCTGCAAGCGCTGAGGCAGAAGGAAATGACAGATCGATCTCGCCAATAACAAGAACCAGCGTGAGCCCCAAGGCCAGGATCCCGATTATCGGAACAGTTTGTAAAAAAGCCCGGTAAATATGAGGAGACAGAAAAGCTTGCGGGCTCGTTAACATGAATAGCGCCAACAGCAGCATAAAAACAACGGCAAGAATCACATTCGCCTTATGCCTTCTGATTATTGTTCTTGTTATCCCCTGTTTCATGATAGGCTCCCTTTATCCTTTTGCTTAAGTTTGCGACGCGTGATATATCAATTGCTTCATTAACTCATCCTCAGATATTTCTTTTCTGGCATATTCAGCAGACACTTTTCCTCGATCTAAAATCACGAATCTATCTGACACCTCGTAGATGAGGGAGATGGTATGAGAGATATAAACACAGGATTTCCCTCGCTCTTTGATTTTTTGCACAAAATTAAGTACTTTGCCTATTTCTTTGACTGACAAAGCCCTGGTAGGCTCATCCAGAATTACCAAATCAGCGTCAAAATACATTGCTCGACTAATGACTACGCCTTGCCGTTCCCCACCCGACATGGTGCTCACGGTAGAATCAGTCGACATTCCCGCACCCCTGAAACCCAGGACATCTTTCATTATCTCATGGGTTTCTTGCTTCATCTTTGCCACGCACAAAAAACCCAGGCTGGTGGTCAATTCTCTTCCAACGAAAATATTCCTCCACACTGGATGCTTCTCTCCAAGCGAACTTTCCTGGTAGACCGTTTCAATACCCAGTTCCTGAGCCTTTTCAACCGAGTAATGGTGCGAGTCTATTTTGTTGTCCCTGATATAAAAGTTGCCGGAGTCTAAGGGATGCAATCCGCTCATGATTTTTATTAAGGTTGACTTTCCCGCTCCATTATCCCCTATCAGTCCGACAACCTCATTAGACCCAATTTGAAAATCCACTCCCTGTAAGGCCTTAACCTCCCCGAAGGACTTATGCACATTTTCCATTCGCACTAACGGCATAACTTTGGAACCCCCTCAAACTAAAATATTAGTACAGCTTTTGCCGGAAACAAAACCGTTGAAGCCCTTGATGTTACTGGTTTTTATAATATAAGCGCCTTTCTTGTTGGGTAGAATTGATAATAAGGAAAGATCCATCGATACCCAAAAAAAGGTTCCTGATGATGGCCATTTGACCAGAAAACCGGGGTAAAGACCTCCCTGGAAGCATATGATCTCCTCTTTTTCCAAAGGGTTCCTAGTCATAGTCATTTGAGAACTTGTTCCAGACCATATCAGAAAGGCGTTTCGGGGGTCAATATCTTTTCCCGTACCGTTGTCTACTCCCGTATCGGACATCATTTCAGCCCGGATTTCCTTCACCCGCCTCCAGGACCAACCGCCCCCTCTCTGTGAGGAAGAGGTCCTCATCGCCTATGCCTACATACAGGACACTGGTTTCCACACGTCATTTGAAATCAGTCGATATCCGTATTTTGGAATCATGTATCCTCGTTATTATAAAGAAAACGAATCTATCCTAATACTCGTAAGGGTTCTAAGGGCCAGGGTGTGAGCTTGCCAACCGACACCGATAATTCACACCCTGGCTATGGGGTAGTTCCTTTCTCCCGGTGGTTCTTGCCGCTCCCGGGATACCCTTCTCTGTCTACCTAATCCCTGCCTCCGCCAGTGCGGCGATGGCTTCGATATTACCGGCGTGTACCAAACCGGCATCAGTAAGAATGTGAAGGCCGGTGAAGTCGTAGTGGTATGACAGATAGATCTGGAAGACCGGTAGAAATCCCTGCAGGAAGGGCTGCTGGTCCCCTACCAAATCTGTATAGCCTCCCCTTATGGCCCTGACTGTCGCCGGGGAGAGATCAAAGCCGGCACCGAATATGTCCTCCGGTCCCAAACCGGCGGCTTTGATGTAATCCTCTAACACCGCAGTCATGCCACCGTGATCAGTCACGATAACCTTAGTATCGGGATTAGCCAGAAGATGCCCTGCGGCGACCGGGATACCGAGCGCTGGGTCAGCGTTCACCTCCGGAGATATCTCCAAATAGTCCACTACCAATCCTGCCGCCTCGAAGGCGTCGGTAACCCCTCTGGTTCTTAATCCCCGGACAGGCTCCCCTTTAAGCCCCCACACGAAGGCCCGGTCACCTTCAACCAAACCGGCTTCTCTAATAGCTGCCTCACCCAGACCAAACCCAAAACCGTAGAGATCTCCACCGACGTAGCCAAATCCGTCAGCCATATATCTTTCTTCAAGCTCAGGTAGTGGTGTATCGGCAGATGTTACTATTATTCCCAACTCCTTGGCTTCATCTACAAACGGTTCAAACGCTTCAACTCCAGGATGCCCCATAATCGCTATCCCATCGGGTCTCATGGCCATCGCCTCTTGGAATTGGGCAATCATCTTCTCGGCGGACCAGTCTGACCACCAAGTTGTAACTTCTACTCTGGGTCCCAGTATCTCCGCCGCTGCCATTGCCCCTTTATGCACTACCACAGCGTAAGTGCACCCTGGACTTCCTCCGGCAAAGAAGTGTATAGCCACCGGCTCCTCTTCTGCTAACAATGCTGAACCGGTCAGAATAAAAGCCATCACCAGTAACAAGCCTAATCCCAGCGGTAATAGTTTCCTTTTCATTAGTTCTTCCTCCCTGTCTCATTTTTTATTAACAACCCTAATTATTGATTTAACTGAATTTTACATTTTTACACCTCCTTCAATCCGTTGGATTTCTTCGTTATTCAAGCTTTTTTGTCAACTGAAAGCCTAGAGTTTGCTCAATCTATGGCTCCTCTATAAGTAAAGCTGTGAACGGGGAACGGCGCAGATGGGTGATGGGCAGAAGGGTGAAAATTTTTATGTATAATGCCGCCGGGTATCAATAGTCTGACTCCTCCCGATCTGTACCTGTGGTGGAAGGAGAGTCATCTGCCTGGCCAAGACCAATCGGGAGAAAACGCCGGTTTCGATGATCTCGTAAGAGGTGTTCCAGTGACGATGGACCATGATCGAAGGGATAGCTCCCCTCAAGTGTCCGGAGCGGGCAACCAGGCCGCCGATCAGGAGTCTGAGGAGACTGGGGCTTCGAGCTTTGGGTAGTACTTGCCCAAGAAAGATAATCCAGGTTCAGAAGGTTTTCAGAATGATTCGTCGACCCACGCAGTGGCCTCCTGAAAAAACATTGCTTTTTCAAGAGATCGGTTAACGCGGCTGGATACCTCGTCTTGTTTATCAGGAGGCATTTTGAATCTTTGGACATTTCTCTCTTTCCTCTGGGAAGGAGAACATAAGCTCTGACTCGCCCCATCCCGAATAGAAAAAGCCA
>DATIKP010000005.1 GCA_035477455.1 Atribacteraceae bacterium | reverse complement strand
CACGAGACCGGAATTCCGGATCACTTCGGTGGAACCGGAGATCCCGCCGGAGGAAGAGGAACATTCCGAGTGTGAAAAAGAGAGCGATAGCCGGGAAGAGGACGATGAAGAGGACGATGAAGAGGACGATGAATAGGCGTTTCCCCCCCCCGCCCATGACAATCGCCGTTTTTTCCGATATCCACGGTAATGCCCCCGCCCGGGAGGCGGTCCTGTCGGACATCGCCTCATGTGGAGTGGAGCACCTGGTCTGCCTGGGGGATCTGGTCGGCTACGCCCCCTTTCCCAATAATGGGGGGAGTTAATAGTTCCTGATCCCAAACATAAACAAAATAGCCTTAATAACTTGGCAGACTCACAAGTTCGCACAAGTTACCGGCGAAGGAGGGCCGCCGGAGCTTGCGCCTTCAGAAGACTACAGGGAGGAGGAGGGGGCGGCCAATGTGCAGGGACATTTTTGTTCGCAAGGTCCAGCCCGGTGATGATGCGGCAGTCTGGCGAGTTGCGAAAACACTGAGCATACTGGAGCGGTACTATTTTTACTATCTGACTTATAAACCGCATCGAACCGATGCTCTGGTTGCTGTTGATAAAGAGAAGGTTATCGGCTGCGTTATCCCGAAAGTTGCCACCCTCGGCGGAGAAAAAGTAGGGATTGTGGGTGGGATTTTCGTTGATCGTGCTGTTCAAAGAAAAGGGGTGGGTAAAATATTGGTGGATGCCGCCCTGTCTCGTTTTCGGGAAGAAGGATGCCAAACATACTATGTCCTTGTGAACCGTTACAACTCCGGCTCATGGAATATGTTCCTGCACTATGGTTTCACACCGTTTGAATTCAATGAGCAGTTTAAAGATTTTGGTTGGCGGATGCTTCAGTTGTGGTTGGTTAACGGCTACCTTTGGGAGCCGGGAACTTTTATATTGAGACATACAGGCACAAAGAACCAGATACCGCGCGAGGCCGCAGAGGGATGGCATCTACTTCTGGCTTGGTTCGTCTTCAGTTTCGGTATTCTGGCCATGCAGATCGTGTTTGGCGATCCATCACCCGAGGCCATTCCGCTTATTTTGGGTGTTGCGGGAACCAGCATACTGGCCCATGAACTATCCCACAAGCTCGCTGCCGGTTTCTTTCGCCTTAAAACCGTGTTTAAAGTCTGGGAATCGGGATTGGCCTTAGGCGCTTTATTGTCTTTTCTGGGCGTTGGTTTTTTTCAATATTTTTATGGTTCGACGTTTATTCAACAAAGAGATTGGCCGTATAACAAGCGAATTAGCCTGATGGGTTTGATCTACAGTGTTGGTCCGGTTATCAGCCTGGCATTGGCTTCCTGCTTCCTGGGTTTAACCCATTGGGCAAATACCGAATGGCTTGCAACAGTGGGAATATTCGGGGCCCGGATAAACGTCAACCTGGCTTTGTTCAACCTGCTGCCGATTTTTCCATTTGATGGATTTGACGGCCGGAAGATATTTCTTTGGAATAAGCTGGTCTGGTCAATGTTGGTTGTATGGCTGGTCCTGTTACTTGGTGTAGTAAGATTTTCATAACCAAGTAGCGACGGTAATTTCTCCCCCCAATGTTAGGGGAGGTTAGTAGTTATGAGTTGCGTAACCAGGGGTTGCTCAGCAGTATCGGAAATCGATAACATCCGCCAGTTCACGACCAAGCACGCGCTTGCCGGAGTGGTCGCACTGATGTGCAAAGGGGAAAAGGGAAAGGGAATGAAGAATACCAAGATCGTTGAAGCCTTTCGTCAGAAGCTCACCATTCTCGGCGGGCGACAGCTGTATGGCGTTCTGGGCACCTACAGCCAGTTCGACGGTTTCGCCAAGAAACTGCACCAGGCCAAGGCCGCCGCCGGCGATCTTTTTCCCAAACCCGTCAATGTAAACCGGGGCATCCTGGATACTGTCCCGGACGACGAGTTTAAGCAACTCGCGGAAAACGAAACCAGGCGGCCCGAACCCACCGCGGCCCATGTGGCCAGGGCATTCGAACGGGTTCCTGCGCGGAAAAACTCACCAGCCAGCCTGTGCCGGGCGTAGCACGGCACAGGCTGGTGACTACGCGCTACCCAACAACCTGATAGCCGAAAACCACCTGTGGGAGATTAGGGAATGAAGCGCAAAG
>DATIKP010000004.1 GCA_035477455.1 Atribacteraceae bacterium | reverse complement strand
GTGGCAAAGAAGGACAGGGTCGGTCTGGCCCGGAAGCATCTCGCTATGGTAGGCCTGAACGGTGGGGAGAACAAGTACCCATCCCAGCTTTCGGGGGGTATGCGCCAGAGGGTGGCTCTGGCGCGGGCGTTGTCGGTGGAGCCTAAGATTATACTCATGGATGAGCCGTTTGCCGCGGTAGATGCCTTATCCCGCCATAAACTGCAGGAGGATCTGGCGCGCATATGGCAAGAGACCAGAAAGACTATCGTTTTCGTGACCCATGACATAGACGAGGCCCTATATCTGGCCGATAAAGTGGTGGTGTTTTCGCCCCACCCGGGGACCATAAGAAACATTATCGACATCGCTCTTCCTCGCCCGCGAAGTCATTTTAGAAACCAGTTGCAGGAGGAAAAAGACAGGATCATGCAGATTTATCAATACGATGCTACCGGGGAAGCTATGGATTATGTTATCTAAAAACAGCATTGACAGTATTGACCATGCTGACGTTTTCCGCCTGCAGGGGAAAAATTTCCGAGGGCGCATTTATGACGACATTACCGATACCATCGGCAACACTCCCCTCGTCAGGATCAACCATTTGACCGCGGGTTGTGAGGCTAGCGTGGTGGCTAAGCTGGAGTCATTCAACCCGCTCAATAGCGTGAAGGACCGGATTGGCTATGCCATGATCGAGGCTGCCGAAAAAACGGGGCGGATCAAGCGTAACACGGTGATCATCGAGCCTACCTCGGGGAATACCGGGATCGGGCTGGCCTTTGTCTGCGCAGCCAGAGGTTACCGCCTGATCCTGACCATGCCCGAAACCATGTCCATCGAACGCCGGAAACTACTGAAAATGTTGGGGGCCGATGTGGTTTTGACTCCAGCCTCCGAAGGGATGCGGGGAGCCGTAAAGAAAGCTGAGGAGCTTAAGAGGCAGATTCCGGAAAGTTTCATCCCTCAGCAGTTTGAAAACGCCGCCAACCCGGAGATCCACCGATATACTACCGCCGAGGAAATATGGGAGGATACCCAGGGCATGGTGGACATATTGGTGTCGGGAATTGGGACGGGAGGAACGGTCACCGGTGTATCGCAGGTGATAAAAGTACGCAAGCCTTCTTTCAAGGCGGTGGGGGTGGAGCCTGAGGCATCGCCGGTGCTGTCGGGGGGGAAGCCCGGACCGCACCGCATTCAAGGTATAGGCGCCGGTTTTGTTCCCGGGGTGCTGGATAGGGAAGTGCTGGACGAAATCATTCAGGTATTGAACGACGATGCGTTTACTACCGCCCGCAGACTGGCCAAAGAGGAGGGGATACTGTGCGGCATATCGTCGGGAGCAGCTATGTGGGCGGCGCTTAAGGTGGCCAGCCGGCCCGAAAATAAGGATAAGCTGGTGGTGGTGGTGTTTCCTGACTCAGGCGAAAGATACCTGAGCACGCCGCTTTTTGATGCAGGGTTATAGGGGCATTTTGCTGGTTTAAAAGACGATCGTTTTGTTACCCATCAGAGGTAGCAAAATCCGTGGAAGTATACCCTTCATTCGGGAGTGCCAGGCAAGGTGACGGAGCATCTGTACGATGCTGATTGTCCCCTGTTCCGGCGACTTAATTGACCAGGCCTGGTCCCTCGTTCGGCGTGTTTTCCCAAGGATGACGATTGTCGAGCGATTCAGGTTATCTGATACTCAAGAATTCGAGAACTATTGCTGCCCGCTTGTTCATGTTTCTGCTCGGAGGCAAGGACCTGGTCACCTTCTGTGTGTATCTCGATGAGACCGACCGGGTCCTCGGTATGACCGGTCTATATCGTTACAAAAAGGATGCCGATGAAGCGGTGTGGTTATCCTGGTTCTGTGTCGCTCCAGAGGTAAGGAGTCGTGGGATCGGCCAGTCGCTGATCGAGCATACCGAAAAAATAGCCCGGGGAAAAGGATTCCATACTATCCGACTGTACACTTCGACCGATCCCAACGAGGCGGCCGCCCAGAGGTTTTATGAGAAAAACGGCTACCGGGAGATAAGCCGGAAAAAGGGACGATGCGGGTCAATGATTTTTCGGGAAAAACGCTTGTAACGAAACCGGAAAAGGGTGCCGTTTAAGCACCCCCTCCATCTCTTCTTCGCTTCTTCTTGCCTGCAATTTTCATGCTTGCTGCCGTCCGGCCGCGCCGACTAGGTAATTTCTCCGTGAAAGGGCTAAAAGCCTTTTGGAGCAAGCGTTTCCGGCGGCTTTTTTTTTAGAGCATTGCCCTTAAAATCCCGGTATTCTGAATTCTCAGGCCTTCCGGGAATGGTCCGCGAAAACCCCTTTTGAACGAGCTCGCTTCCTGGAGAAAGCAGCCCTGGAAGTGGAGAGAAAAGCCGAAGAAATTGGCAAAGTCATGAGCTCGGAACAAGGAAAGCCTCTGGCAGAGGCGATCGGGGAAGTCAAAGGGTCGGTTGAAGTTATAAGGTATTTCGCTGAAGCGGGGAAAAGGACTTTTGGGGAAATTATCCCTTTGGACAAGGGAAATTTAAGTAGCATTGTCATTAGGCAACCCATAGGAGTAGTGGCGGCGATCACTCCTTGGAATTATCCGGTGCAATTGCTGGCGTGGAAAGTAGGGGCAGCATTGGCCGCCGGATGTACTGTCGTGGCGAAAGTGCCTTCGGAAACCCCCCTTTCTCCCCTGATGTTTCTGAGGTGCCTGGTGGATACCGGCCTTCCCAAGGGGATTATCAGTGGGGTAGCTGGTCCAGGTTCTACGGTAGGCAAAGGGTTGGCCCTGCATCCTTTAGTGAAAAAGGTCAGTTTTACCGGTTCCACCGAAGCGGGTAAAAAAATCATGGAATATTGTGCGGGAGGTGTAAAACGGGTCACTCTGGAATTAGGCGGCCAGTGTCCCCTGCTTGTTTTGTCCGACGCGGATTTGGAGAAAGCGGTTAAAGGTGGAGTGAAAAGGTCGTTCAGGAACATGGGCCAGGTCTGCAATTCCATTAATCGTATTTATGTAGAAAATTCAATTTATGACCAGTTCCTCGCCATGTTTGTTGAAGAGACGAAGAAATATCGTATTGGTAACGGTTTGCTGGAAGAGGTGGACTTGGGTCCAATGGTCAGCCTCGATGCCTTGCGAAGAGTACAGGAACATGTGGAAGATGCGCGAGCCAAGGGAGCCAGGGTCCTTGCCGGCGGCAAGAAACCCGCGGGAGAAAAATATCGGAAAGGCTACTATTTTGAACCGACGGTGATAGGGGATGTGCATCATGACATGCTGGTCATGAAAGAAGAAACCTTTGGTCCGGTAGTCGGCGTTATGCCGTTTGATAACGTGACCCAGGCAATTACCTGGGCAAATGACACCAGATATGGCCTGGCCGCCTATGTTTATACTTCCAATCTCGACCGGGCCCGCCAACTTTGCTTGGCGTTGGAGTGCGGGAACGTGGGCCTTAACAATGTGGACGTAGCCACAATATATGCTCCCTACGGGGGATGGAAAGAGAGTGGTTTTGGCAGCGATTTAGGACCGGAAGGCATTAGTTCTTATCAGGAAGTGAAACATATAAAAATAGAGTTTAATATCGCGTAATGGCCATGGCTTGCGAGGTGATGGCATGAGCGAAAAACCCTGTGTGATAGGTGTGGATATTGGCACCTCGAGTTGTAAAACCCTGGCGATCGATGAGCATGGTGAAGTACTGGCTACAGAGGTAGGGGAATATCCCGTACAAAACCTCCGGCCAGGATGGTCGGAGCAGGATCCCGATGCATGGTGGGAAGCGGTAAAAGGTACCCTGCGGGAAGTTACCCGCAAGGCCAAAGAAAAGGGCCGCCTGGTCGAGGGAATAGGTTTGACCGGGCAAATGCATGGTCTGGTTCTATTAGATGCGGAAGGAAGGACCCTGCGACCCTGCATTATGTGGAACGACCAGAGGAGCGCTCCCTATTGTACCAAGATTCATGAAATAGTAGGTGGCGAGCGTGAATTTCTAAAAATAGTAAACAACGCGATGTTGCCTGGCTATACGGGTGGCAAGCTTCTGTGGGTTTGGGACAATGAACCCCAGGTCTTTGAAAAAGCGGTCAGGTTTTTATGTCCCAAAGATTATATCAGGTACAAACTTACGGGTGTTTATGCTACCGATGTTACGGATGCCTCGGGAACGGGATTATTTGATGTTAAAGAAAGAAAATGGGCGGTCGAACTAATCAAGGAATTAAAGCTCCCGCTGTCCATGTTTCCTCTGGCTTTTGAATCGCATGAAAAAACCGGGAGCGTGGTCCAGGAAGTGGCCGAAGGAATTGGAGTAAAGGGCGGAACGCCGGTTTTTGCCGGTGGTGGCGATGCAGTGGTGCAAAACATTGGCGTAGGGGCGGTAGAACCAAACGTCCTGAGCATTACGCTGGGTACGGCGGGGATAGTGGCCATTCCTTCCGACACATTTCTGCTCAATCCGGGAGGAACCCTGCAATTTTTTTGTAACGCCATTCCTGACGGGTGGATCGTTTTCGGGACTACTTTGGCGGCGGGAGGCTCCCTGCGTTGGTTTAAGGATATCTTTGGTCATTCGGAAAGGGAGGTTTCCAAGTGGTTGAATATATCGGTATACGATGTACTCAGCGCCGAAGGGAACCTTTCTGCGCCCTCGGCGCGGGGCATTCTCTTTTTACCCTACCTGATTGGGGAGAGGTGTCCTCATAGCGATCCTGATGCCCGGGGAGTTTTCGTTGGCCTTGGCTTACACCACTCACGCAATGATATCGTGCGCAGTATTTTTGAAGGTATAGTTTTCAGCCTGCGGGATGTTTATCGACACATGGAAGAATTGGGTTTTAAAATTTCGCAGATCAGAATTTCCGGTGGCGGGGCAAGGAGCGAACTGTTTCGAAAACTTCACGCCGACATCTTCGATTCAAAAGTGGTGACGGTGAGACATGGCGAGGAGGGGGGGAGTTATGGAGCGGGAATTCTGGCCGGCGTGGGAGCGGGTTTTTGGTCTTCGGTTAAAGAAGCCGCTCGATTTATCCGTTCCGAGTCAGAGACCCAGGTTACCCCGGAGAACACACCAGTTTACCGAGATTGTTTCGCAATATACCGGTCGTTGTATGACACTCTGAAGGCGACCTTTAAAGTTTTAGGACGTAATTGACCGATGAAGAACGTTTTAAGGGCCACTTGCAAACGGTTAGTATTTTAATAGAGGCTATGGCCAGGTTGTGAGGAGGCAAGGTAATGCATAATACAGAATATAAGGATAAGCTGACCGGTGTATATGCCCCCATCGTAACCCCCTTCGATGAGAAAGGAAATGTGGCGTGGGAAGCCTTACAAAGAAATTTGGAAAAGATGAATCGAACTCCCTTAAAGGGTTACTTCGTTTTAGGCACGAACGGAGAATTCCGGAGTCTGGGTTTTGATGAAAAAGTCAGGATCGTTGAGATGGTTTTATCTTTAAAGCAAGATAAGGTCATTATTGTGGGAGCAAGTTGTGAGTCTACCATAGAAACTATAAAAACGGCCAGGGAGCTTGCCGCATTGCCGATGGATTTTATCAGCTTGCTGCCTCCTTCTTTTTTTGCCAAAAGAATGACCGACGACGCCTTGTATGGTTATTTTTCCGAGGTGGCGGATAACGTGGCCAAGCCCATTCTTCTATACAATAATCCGGCAATGGCCAATAATGTAACTTTGTCTTCCGCTTTGATCTCGCGGGTAAGCAGACATCCCAATATCTTCGGGCTTAAGGACACTTCCAAGGGGAATTATGATGCTTATATCACAGCTTCTTTGGGAGAAAACTTCTATGTCTTATCCGGTTCAGCGGATTTTTGTTTCCCCGCCATGCTTTTGGGAGCCGTAGGGGGGGTGCTTTCTCTGGCTAATGTTTTTCCTGAGATCTGCTACAGGTTATTTGAATTGGGAAGAGCCAGAGATTTAAACCAGGGTCTGGATTTTCATCGTGAAATCGTTAAGCTGAATTCGCTGGTTTCGGGTAAGTATGGGGTAAGCGGGGTCAAGGCGGCAATGGATATCTTTGGTTTTGAAGGAATGTATCCTCGAAAACCCCTTTCAGGCTTGCATTCGACACAGAGGGAAGAATTGGAGAAAGAAGTGAGAAAGGTATTGGCGGAGTTGGGAATATAGCCTCACTTGGTTTGGTATTATATTTTTGAAAGGCGTGATCAGGGACTTTGGCTCGGAAGAAAAACCTGTTAGAAGACATGGATATGGTGGTCAAGGCCGCGGAGTTGTGTTATCTTTCGGGCCTTAATCAGAAGGATGTCGCTGAAATCATGGGCATTTCTTCGCAAAAAGTATTTAGAATGTTGAAGCGGGCTAAGGAACTGGGTTTGGTGGAAATTAAAATCAGAAAAACCGGCGAAATCGATGGAGAACTTTCTCTGAAACTGAAAGAAAAATTTGGCTTGCACAACGCTGCGGTTGCCGAGGTTTACGATAGTAGAACCGAACGGGTTATCAAGGCCGTAGCCCAAGTCGCCGCCAATTTTCTTAAAAACTACTTGGGATCATATTCGTATGGAAGCGTGGGAGTGGCTTACGGCAGGACTCTCTGGGAGGTTCTCGATTATCTGCCCTTTTTCAATCTTTCCAACTTGAAAGTAATTCAAATGATGGGCGGCTATGGTGGCCGACGATGGAAAACGCTGGCTTTTGAACTGGTAAGATCCTTTAGTAAACATCTGGGAGGGGACCCGTTCTATTTATTGGCTCCGGCTTTTGCCAAAAGTTCGGCCAGCCAGAAAGCATATCTGCAAGATAGGGAAATTCAGGAAATTCTTGAAATTGTTGAAAATGTAGACTTAGCCTTAGTGGGTATAGGAGGAATAAAAAGAGAGACGAGTTTATTGATCGAGACCGGGGATTTTCACGAAGCTGAGATTGGTGAGTTAGTGGAAAAAAAAGCGGTAGGGGCGATTTGCGGGACTTTTTTTGATATCAGAGGAAAAATAGCGCAGAGCGCTTTAGATTCAAGAAGAATAGCGGTGCACCTGGAGAGGTTGAGGACTAATGCCAAAAGAATAATTGGAATGGCCGGGGGCCTGGAAAAGAAAGAAACCATTTTAGGAGCCTTGCGAGGCGGATGGATCACCGATTTAGTGACTGATTTTGAAGTGGCAAAATGGTTAGTTACCCAACGTAACTGATGATAAAAATTGAATCAATTAATCTTGGAGCCATATTCGAAAGCTGTCTGGAAAAAAGCCACTGTATTTTCCGGGGGAACGTTCGGTTGAATATTGTGAATGGGAGCGAAGACAAAACCACCATCCGGACTGAGATCATCGATACGTCTCTTGACTTCCTCTATAACAGTATCCGGTGAAGCGAAAGCCATTACTTCGGTAGCGTCGGCTCCTCCTCCCCAGAACACCAATTCGCGACCAAACTCTCTTTTAATGCGCGCCGTATCCTGCATATCTTTGGCCGAGACTTGTATTGGATTTAAGATATCCACTCCACTTTCCACGATATCCGGTAATGCCCAATAAATAGAGCCGCAACAATGCAGGAAAACTTTGGCCTTGCTCTTCTTGTGGATCAGGTCAGTCAGCATTTTGTGCCGAGGTTTGTATATCAGGCGATAGAGGTCCGGCGGGACCAAAGGTCCACTCTGGGTTCCTAAGTCGTCACCTATTTCCACAATATGGACATAGTGCCCAACTTCCTCTAAAACGTAATCCCAGAAACTTAACTGCCACTCGACAATTCTCTCGGCCAGCGCTTCTACATAAAGCTTGTTAAAGGCCATATCGGTAAACAAAGGAACAATTCCTCTCAGCCAATAGGAATGTTCAAAAACACCGGCAGTCGGACTATAAATGATCACCGCCTTGTCGGTTTCTTCGTTTAGGTTCTTCGCTTTATCGCGTAAGCCCTTGATTCTGTTTGGATCCCTGGGATCGGGAAACTTGAAATTCTTTAATTCTTCAAGGGTACCTTCTTTCAACGGATGACCGGCCAGATCATACCAATATCCGTGGAGAGGACGCTGATAAAAAACCCCCCATTCATCCCAGTAGGAATCGGTGACCGGATCGACCGATAAAGACCAACCCGAACCCGGATTAGCGAAGAAGCCGACGACATCGGCATGAAATTTCTCTTTTAAAGCCGGTGCCGGATCGACAATTTGTTGGAACATATCGATGATCGGGGCTTCATGAGGGGGAAGTCCCAGGTATTCGGTCAATCGGCGGTAACCGATTTTGTGAATTGAAGTGGTGAGGCCTCCAAAGTCGATCGGTACCCGGTCCGCTTCTTTATGGTCAAGCGACCGGAGAACCCTTTCTCTGCTGTTCAACTTATCTATCCTCCCTGACGTAAACTATTCAATAAACCCAAGGCCCATAGTTTTAATAACCATAGGCCTTGGGTTACTAATCTTGGATTGTCTACAAGATCGCTGACGGTATACTTGCTGCTATTTTAATACGAAACTTGGTGGTCAATCCAGCCCCAACATGGTTCGATAGGAGGCTAACTGTTGCTCTCGGCCCAGTCTGTCGGTAATCTTTTCCCATTCTTCGTAGACTATATCAAGAGCTTCCCTGGGTTCCAGCTCACCGGCCAGGACCATCGACACATAGCGGTCAAGAATGGTATCGACATACTCGGCCTTACCGGGGATCCGCAGGTCAGACATGGCGTTTGGATGAACCATGTCTGCTTCGATAGCAGCCAGATAATCGATAGCATCCTGTTCTCCAAATCCCGCCGCCAACCAGGCATCGAGGTTCTTTACATGGGAGAAACGATAGGGGTTATAACCGGTGTCACCCCGTACTACGTCTTTGATGCTCGTTTCCGGGCTGGCCATAAAGCGGATAAAATCAAATGCGGCATCAGGATTGGCCGCAGTCTGGGTTATTCCAGCCACCCATCCTCCAAAGGATAATACTGGGGCCCGATTGACTTCTTCCATCGTGACCCATGCTTGTGTTTCGCGATCCCATACCTCCAGCGAACCAGGTCTTTGGGCGGAACCATTATTGCCTATCATATCCGGATGGGCTACTTCAGGATCCTGGCTTAAACCAGGGAAAGCACCCCATTCCATCCACATGGCAATATTTCCGCCTGGAGCACTGGCTCTGATCTGGGACACATCCCAACCTAGCATCCCGGGTGGTCCAAATTTGGCCATGTCCCGATAGAGGGTCAAGCCCCTTACAAAACCTTCCTGATTGATCAGGGGTTCCATGGTTTCCGGATCGAAGTAGAGAACGCCTCGGTATTTATCCGGTCCCCCAGGCATAACGCTGAAGGGGGCCGTAAAGTTCCAGAACCACCAGTGCGACTGAGTTCCCCGCATCATTGGTTGGGCCCAACCATAGTCAGGCGCTCCGTCCCCATTCCAATCCCATCCGGTGAAAAATTCCGCTACATCGTACAATTCATCCATGGTTTCAGGAACTCTCAGATCATAACCGTATTTTTCCTTGAAATTAGCCTGGTTTTCTGCGTCCTGAAATATATCTCTGCGGTAGAACAGGGTGTGGGTGTCTCCATCAAGTGGTAATGCATACTTATGCTCGCCCCACATTACCAGCTCTTGAAAGGCCGGCATGATGTCAGCCCAATCCGGGTCGGTTTCCGGGTTAGCGATGTAATCATCAAGCGGTATCAAGTGAGGGGTGAAATCCGGTAACCAGGTTGCGGAAACAACTATGATGTCGAAAGCTGCCACTCCAGTTACAAAGGAAGTCATTATTTTTGAGTACAGGTCCCCGTACGGGACTTCAATGACCTCGACGGTCCCACCGGTCATTTCAGTCCATTCCTGGGAATGTTCAATAAGGGGCCCCGCAATAAAAGGCCCGGTCTGAGTGACTACTACCAGATTTACACCTTCATATGGAAGCGAGGCCAATAAAGCTCCGCCCGAAAGCAAAAGCACAATGAACGCAACCAAAATGGCAACCAGCAAATTCCTCATGACTTCATAATCCTCCTTTTGGCATCGAACTAAGCATTCCCGCGCCTATACATATTGAAGTACAGTTGATCGAAAACACCGGGCATGATTTCAGCAATTTTAATTCACCTTTCCAGGATCACCCCCCCCTCTGTCCAGCTACTTGATTGCCCCTAATGTAAGTCCGGAAACAATATATCTTTGAATAAAAATAGTCATAACAATCACCGGGAGCATGGATATTAACAACATGGCGGATAAGCTCCACCAAAGCGGCGCCCCTCCGTGCGTCAACCCTGTCAATAAAACTGGAATGGTCCTTGCGTTTCTGAATGATAACGTAAGCGCAAAGAGTAGTTCATTCCATGAGAAGACAAAAACAAAAACACTGGCAGCTACCAAGCCGGGTATAGAAAGGGGGATAATCACCCGAAGAAAGGCTCCCAGGTATGAACAACCATCTATCCGAGCGCTGTCTTCCAACTCTCTGGGAATGCTGATGAAAAACCCCCGCATTATCCATACAACAAATGGTATGCTCCCAATACTATGAGCGATAGCAACTCCCAGGAGTGTATCCAATAAGTTCAAATGGCGAAAAAGAATAAAATAAGGGATCACTAAAACAATGGGTGGCATCATTCTTTGAGAAAGGATAAAGAAAGAAATACTCTGGTTATTCCATCTTCTATAATTAAACCTAACCAATCCATACGCGGCCAGACATCCTATTAGCAGGGAAAGTAGCGTACTCCCGACGGCTATAACAATGCTGTTTCTGATCACCCTGATTATCTCATCAGGACTATGAGGGGTAGTTCTGGTCCCCCTATCTGCCCCGGATACCAAACCTAATTCCTGCAGGGCAAATAAACTGGGCTGGAAGTCAACAAATGGAATAAATTTTGGCGGACTGGTAAGGACATCCTTGGGCGCTTTAAAAGCGGTAGTGAAAGTCCAATAAATCGGAAAGATCATAAAGAAAGAAACTATAAATAAAACAGTATAAATAGCAACACTTTGAACGCCCTTCCACCTTCTAATCGTCTTATCCATAATAATCTATCCCCTCATCTTATATTATTGGAATTTTTTTTCACTGCCCATAAGGCGGATGAGTAAAGTAAATATCACAATGGATGCAAAAAGAAGGGCATAGGAGATGGTAGAGGCGTAGCCTAAATTAAATTGTAGTAAACCAACCTTCCTGGCATACATAGTAATGGTTTCGGTTGCGCTTCCCGGACCACCGGCAGTGGTCACGAGTATTATGTCGAAAACTTTGATAGCCTCAACTGCTCTCAACAATATAGCCAAGGTAATGACCGGGCTGAGTATCGGTATGGTTATATATTTAAATACCTGCCAGTGACTCGCACCATCAACTATGGATGCTTCATAGGGTTCCCTGGGGATAGATTTCAAGCCAGCCAGTAAAATAACAAACATAAAAGGCGTCCATTGCCAAACATCGATTAAAATAACTGAGATTAGTGCTGTGGAAATATCGCTAAGCCAAGGCGAAGCAGGTAATCCGACTAAATTTAATAAATGATTCCAGGGACCATGAGACATGTGAAAAAGCATTCGCCAGGTATAACCAGCTGCAATCGGTGAAGCCATCATGGGTAAGAGAAAAATCACTCGAAAAACACCTTGACATCTTATTTTCCGGTTTAGTAGTAAAGCCAATGCCAGTCCTAAAATAGACTGCAAGGTGACAGATACGATAACAAAAATCACCGTATTGCTCAGAGTTTGCAGGAAAATCCTATCCTGGAAAAGTCTAAAAAAATTGCCTAACCCCACAAAAATTTGCGGTCTTCCAGCGCCAATATTCCAGTCAAAAAACATTAATCTACCAGAATAAATTAGTGGGAAAACCCCAAACCCTAGCAGAAAGACGATACAAGGGACAATCATGAAATATTTAACGCGATTATCAAAAGAAAATGTCATGAACCACCTCTCCCGAGCTCCAAGACTCCTTGTTGGCAAGTAATGATCTCTTTGAAAACATAAAAATATTATGAGGTTAGGTTGTCTTTACCACTAGTGCAATGCTACTACAATCTTTTTTTACTGTCAAGAGCCCGGTCTAATCTTTATTAGGGGGGATTGACAAACCAGAAAAGAAAGGCTATCTTCTGTTATGCATATGTTGTAGAACATAAGTTATAAAAAGGTGGGGCATGAAAGAGAAATGGGGTTCCGATCGGTCTCTGGCCGCTCGGGTAGGCAGGTTGTTTTATGAAGACAACTTATCTATCTTAGAGATAGCTGATCTCTTGGGGATCTCCCGGCAGCGTTGTTCCCGCATCCTCAAAAGGGCAAAAGAACTCGGGATTGTCCAAATTAAAATCCTGGATCCGGAACAAAACCGGGTTCGGGAGCTCGAAGAGTTTTTCCTGGCGCGGTTTTCCTTGAAGAGAGTCGTTGTCGTGGAAGTCTTCAGTGAAGATTCCGAATTGATCCGGAAAAGCGTGGGGGAAGCCGGCGCAAAGCTGCTCAACGAATTGCTCCAGCCGGGGTTCAAAATCGGAGTGGCGTATGGACGGACTCTCCTACACCTCGTCCACTATATCAAGCCCCGTGACAACTCGTTTTCCAACCTCGGGATTGTGCAATTGATGGGCGGTCTCAGCCGGATCTCCGCCAATATAGTGGCCACCGAAATCCCCCGGCGTCTGGCCGAAGCGCTCAATGCCCAGGTTTACTATTTACCCGCCCCCGCCTTCACCCGGGATCGATCCACCCGCAATGCCATGTTGACCGATGAAGCCATTCTGGCAACTCTCTCCGAACGGATCGACATCGCCCTGGTGGGTATCGGTGGGGTTTCTCCTGACTCGACCCTGATTTCCACGGGGGCCATCGCCCCGGAAGAATTTGCCGAACTCCAGGAAAAAAGAGCAGTGGGTGATATCTGTGGCAGCTATTATGATCGCGAGGGACGGATGATCCTGTTTAGTGGAAACGATAGACGTATCGCTTTTTCTCTTGACCAATTGAAGGAAGTACCTTATGTAATCGGTGTGGTTGGAGGCCTTGAGAAAAGTGAGGCGATCTTTGGCGCCCTGTTGGGGAGACTGATCAACGTCCTGGTCATCGATAACCTGACGGCCAAGGCGATCCAACTATATTCCAGATGATCCGGAAATTGGGGCGTTTCGTCGAATTCAGTGTCTATAACGATCCGGTAACCGTGGACTGGAGCATAATCGGTGACCGCAAAGAACTGGATCTCCGGGGAGCCCACCTGAGTCCCCATGCCTATCCGTCCGCCATCCGCTTCATGAACGACGGACGCATCAAAGCCGATTATATCCTGACCCACGAAATGCCTCTTGCAGATTTTAAAAAAGCCTTTACTATGGTAGAAAAGGGGGAAGAGTCCATCAAGGTGGTGTTGATTCCCTAAGGGAGGCTTGCGGTATGTATCTGTTCATCGCATCTGATCATTTCGGCTATCCCCTGAAAAAAGTTCTCGTCGATCATCTTCGGGAAAAGAACGTGGAGTTCGCAGACCTGGGCGTCACTTCCGAGGAAATGGAAACCAATTATCCCGATGTGGCTCTGGCGGGGTGCCGGATGCTCCGGGAGGGGAAGTACCAATACGGGATTCTGGTCTGTGGAACCGGTATCGGTATGGCTTTGGCCGCCAACAAGATCTCTGGTGTGTATGCCGCCTGTGCTCACGATATTTACTCGGCCGAGCGGGCCAAAAAAAGTAACAACTGTAATGTTTTGTGTCTGGGAAGGCATGTTGTAGGGCCGGAACTGGCCAAGATGTTGGTAGACGCCTGGTTGGCCAGTGAGTTCGGAGGTGGTCGGTCGGCGCCCAAGGTGCAGCGCATCAAAGAGATCGAAGAACAATTTATGAAAGGGGAATGATGGTATGAAAAAATTCATCAATCAGCCGGAAAATTTGATTGAGGAAATGCTCGAAGGATTCGTTACCGCTAATGCCCAGAAAGTCCGCCGGCTCCCCACCGAGCGAGTTATGGTACGTAAAGACGCTCCGGTTCGCGGGAAAGTGGGTGTGATTACCGGTGGCGGGTCCGGCCATGAACCGGCTTTTATCGGGTACATTGGTAAAGGCATGCTTGATGCGGTGGGGGTCGGGGATATTTTTGCCGCGCCGCCGGTCCAGCGCTGCTATGAAACCATCAAGGCCGCCGATGGTGGCAAGGGCGTGCTTGTCTGTATCGGGAATTATTCGGGTGATACCATGAATTTCGGGATGGCCGCGGAAATGCTCCAGGAGGAGGGCGTTCCGGTAGAAACGGTGGTAGTCAACGACGATGTGGCCTCTTCACCCAAAGACCGGATGGATAACCGCCGGGGTGTGGCCGGAGAGGTGGTCCTCTGGAAAATCGTCGGTGCCTTGTCCGAGGAGGGTGCGGATCTGGCGACTCTGAAAGAGGTGGGTGAGCGGACTATCTTCAATACCCGGAGCATGGGGGTGGCTCATTCTCCCTGTATCCTCCCTACGAGTGGCAAACCCAGCTTCATCCTGGGAGAGGACGAGATGGAGATCGGAGTAGGTCACCATGGAGAACCGGGTATCCAGAAGACCAAGATTATGACCGCCGATGCCGTAACCGACCTCATTATGGGGAAAATTCTGGAAGATCTCCCCTTCAAATCAGGCGATGAAGTGTCGGTCCTCTTGAGTGGATTGGGTTCCACTTCGTTCCTGGAAATGTACATCGTCTTTCGCAGGCTCAACCATATCCTCTCCGATCAGGGGATTACACTCCACCGCAGCTTCATCGGGAATTTCTTCGTCTCCTTGGAAATGGGCGGCTTTTCCATCACCTTGACCAAGCTTGATAAAGATTTGAAGCGTCTCATCGACGCGCCCTGCAATGCGGTCCATTTGGTGCAGATGTCATAGGCAGGGGGAGAACATAATGGCCGGGACGATCTCGTTCGAAAAAATCAAAGAATCCTTTCCGCAGGTGATGGAAAACTTGGAAAAAAACCGCCAATACCTGAATGACCTGGATGCGCCGATTGGCGATTCCGACCATGGGGAAAGCGTATGTAACGCTTTTCGTAAGGTCAAAGAGGCGGTGGAGGCATTTCCGGCCGATTCCCGGGATATCGGGGCCTTGCTCCAGGCGGTGGGCAAGTCGATCATTTTTTCCGGTGGGGCGGCAATGGGGCCTCTCTATGGCACGGCGTTTCAGGATGCCGGCAAGGCGGTGGCCGGGAAAAGCGAGCTGACACCCACAGATCTGGCGGTGATGTGGGACGCCTTCGCCGGTGGGGTGAAGCGGCGGGGGAAGGTCGAACTCGGTGAGAAAACCATGTACGACACTATCTATCCGGTGGCGGAAGCCCTTAAAAATGCCCTCGAACAGGGGAGGGGTTTGCGGAAAATGGTCGAGGGGGCGATCCGGGCAGCCCATGGTGGAATGGAGTCCACCCGGGAGATGCTTTCCACCCGGGGGCGCTCTTCCCGGCTGGGGGATCGGAGCATCGGCCACATCGACCCCGGGTCGGCTTCCAGTTGTATCATTATCGAAACCTTTTTGACCAACTTGGTATAAGGGGTTACCGGGGGGGGTAGCCGGCTACCCCCCCCGGTAACCCGTGTTCCACAAATTATTTCTGCCCGTAATAGGCGCCGGCACCGTGTTTGCGGAAGAAGCGCTTGGCCAGCATGGTTTCATTCATGGACGGAAGATTCGGCTGAAGACTCAGGGTATAAAAAGCCATTTTGGCTACTTCCTCCAGGACCACGCTGTTGTGCACGGCGTCCAGCGCATCATCACCCCAGGTGAACGGACCGTGAGTATCGATAAGCACTCCGGGAACGTGACCGGGGTCCAGGTTTTTGAAGCACTCAACGATCACCCTACCGGATTCCAGTTCAAAATCCCCGGCGATTTCTTCCGCGCTCAACGGTCTGGTACAAGGGACTTCCCCGAAAAAATGGTCGGCATGGGTCCCGCCCAAGCAGGGAATCGCTTTTCCCGCCTGGGCCCAGATGGTCGCCCAGGTCGAGTGAGTATGGACCACTCCGCCGATCCCCGGGAAATTCTGGTATAGTACAAGGTGGGTTACGGTATCCACTGAGGGCCGTAATTCTCCTTCCACCACTTGTCCGTATAAATCCACCACCACCATCTGGTCGGCGCGCAGGGTGGAATAGGGTACTCCGCTGGGCTTGATCACCACCAGACCTTTCTCCCGATCGATCTCGGAGGCGTTGCCCCAAGTGAGGATGACCAGGCTCTCCCGCTTCAAATCCATATTTGCTTGAAAGACTTTTTCCTTGAGGGCTTCGAGCATGAACAAACTCCTTTCCGGTGTAACTGTGTTTGGTTTACCTTCTGAAACTGACTTTTCCTACACCATGAGAGAATCCACCCTAAGCAAGATCTTGACCGGTGCGGAATCCGTCGTTATACCCGGCGGTCAATGATATACCCAGTTCATGAGGACCTTACCCACGATCCGGAGCGGCCGGCCGGTGATGATGAGAGGCGGATAGCTGGGGTTAGCGGCCTGCAGGACAGCGGTTTCGTTCTGAAAGAAAACTTTTTTGATGGTCAGACCTTCCTCTTCCATATCGATCACCGCGATGTCCCCCGAAGCAACCACGAGGTCAGGAGAGAACACTACCTGGTCTCCGTCCCCGATCCGTTCCCCAATCATGCTGTCTCCCCGGGCGTGGACGATAAACAGGCGTACCTCCCGTCCCGCGGCTTGACCGACCCGCATCCGGAGTAGGGAATGGTGGATGGGCTGATAGCTCGCGACGTATTTTTCATATTCGGTAATGGGAATCCCGCAAGGGACGCTGCCAGTGAGTACCGGCACGGCGATCGTTTCGTTGTCCAGCTCAAAAAAAGAACAGTCGATAAGACCGAGGAAAAGCAGCAGTTCACTGTTGGGGATACCCAGGGCTCGTCCTACCCGTAGCGCCGTCTCCGTCTCCGGCTCCTTTTCCCCCTTCAACCAGCGGGAGACGGTGGACTGGGAGATACCGGTCAAAGCGGCGGTCCGAGACTGGTCAAGGCCTTTTTCAGCCATCTTCTTGGCGAGAAGGTCGCGAAATTTCATTATTGTCAGTGTATCATGCCGGAGGGACTATATCCATAGACATAACCAAATTTATTGACATGGTGTTATGCAATGAATATTATATGTAGCAGAACATAACTCAGAACGAGCCGCTGAAGGAGGAATAGAACCGTGAGGGCGATCTATCATCCATCAGCCAGTACCGTTTTCTCGATAGATTCGATTTTCAGGGAACTGAAGCGGGCTTGCAGGCCGCGTTCCACTGGGCTACAGGCGAAAAGACCAAAATAGACCGGTGCTTGCGGAGGATGTGCAAGATGGGTGATCCTCAGTTGAGTCCAGGAGTTCTCAAGGTCCCCAGAAGCGCAAAAAATCTGGTAATCGTTTCCCTGCCGTGTGATCCGAAAGTGGAGCGGGAGAGAGAAATCTTGGAAATCCTGGGTCGACCAGTCTGAGTATCCATGGTTGGTGACCACCGCACCCAACTTGCTCGGACCTTCCTGCTCATATTCGACAGACGTTTTTATCCAGCAATCCGGGGAAAAGCGGACCATGGCGCCGGCCTGGTCGTATTGATGGTGAGGGTTCATGGTGACCGTCACGGTGAGGGTCACCTCTTCTGCGGTCTGGAAAAAGAGGAAGTGACCGTTGTCCACCTGGAACCCATAATGGGTTTTCTGCCAGAAATCTGTTTTGGAATCTGGTTCGATGATCAAGTGCCTTGCTTGAGGCTCGATCCGCCAGTGACGAGGGGGTGAAAACCATTGCAGTTGGGGATCCAGTTCCGGCAAGGAAAAGTTTTCCTGAAGAAGAATGGGCATGGGCGGTCTCCTATCTGATAGACAGTGTTTGCAATACTGTACCAAAAATACCTTTCTTGAGAAAGAGGTATACCGCGGACGGTCAATTAACCGATTCGACCGGGATCAAAGGTGTCGGTAAAAACAACTTGGTAAAAATGTTTGACAAAAGCCTCGGAAAGGTGCTAGTATCAGGTGTCTCTCTAAAGAGAGAAAATTTGGTTTTTGGAGGTTTTCCTTTCAATGGCAACAGGTAAGGTCAAATGGTTCAATGCGGCAAAAGGGTATGGGTTTATCGAGTCCGATGAGGGCGGCGACGTATTTGTGCATTATTCCTCTATAGGGGGAAGTGGATACCGAGCCCTGGAACAAGGCGACAGCGTGGAATTCGAAGTTCAGCAAGGCGCCAAGGGACCGCAGGCAGTCAGTGTCAGGAGGGTGTGAAGCTATAAAAAGAAACGCCCCGGTCTTTGGACCGGGGCGTTTTGCATTTAGAGAGAGCTTTTAGGCTTGGTTTTCCCCACCGATGTTATCCAGAAGGATGAGGAGTTGTTCCCATTCCCCATAAAGCGCTTCCTGCCGCCGACCGATGTCTTTCAGCTCTACCATCAACCGCGCGACCCGATGGGAATCTTTCAGTACGTCCGGGTTGCCCAGAAGCTTTTCATTTTCCTCTTTTTGTTGTTCAAGGGAAGACAGAATCCGTTCGATAGGTTCGAGCTTTTCCTGGATGGCCCGTTTTTCCCGGTAAAGGCGGTTTCGCCGTTCGGCGGTCTCTCTTTTTTGAACTTTTTCCATGGATGAAGGTACTGCTTTCTTCTCCCAGGAAACACCCCCCACCTCCTTGGCCCGGTCTTCCCTTTCCTGACGTTTTCGTAAATAGTAGGAATAGTTGCCCGGGTATTCCGTCAACTCTCCCTGGCGGATTTCGATAACCCGGGAGACCACCCGGTCAAGAAGATAGCGGTCATGGGAGATGATGAGCAGCGTCCCGGTATACTCTTCGAGCGCTTGCTGAAAAAGTTCACAGGTGGGGATATCCAGATGGTTGGTCGGTTCATCCAACACCAGAAAATTCGTATCCTGTAAAAGGATTTTCAGGAGGCTGAGGCGGGCCTTTTCCCCCCCGGAGAGAACGGCGATGGGCTTATTGACCGTATCCCCGGAGAATAAAAAAGCGCCCAGCAGGTTCCGTTTTTCCGCTTGGCTGATCTGCGGATTGAACTGATTGATTTCATCCCAGACCGTTTTCGTAAAGTCGAGGTTTTTCACGCTTTCCTGAAAAAAATAGCCGACTTTTACCAGTTGGCCCACGGTGATTGTTCCCCCATTCGGCTTTTCAAGACCACTGATCAGGCGGGTTAGTGTGGATTTTCCGGCGCCATTCATCCCGACCAGGGCGATCTTTTCCCCCCGGAAAACCGCAAAATTGATATTCCGGAAGACCTCCTGGTTTCCATAGCTTTTGGTGACCTGCCGCACGCTCAAAACCTCATGAGCGCTGCGCTCACAATTGGGAAAACGCAGGCGTACCCGTTTTGGCGTGATCTCAGCCTCGACCAGTTCCATTTTTCTCATCCGCCGGATCCGGCTTTGCATCTGGCTGGCCTTGCTGGCTTTATATCGGAAACGATCGATATATGAGCGTTCTTTTTCCAGGAAACGGGCTTGCAGTTGACGTTCCTTTTCACGCTTCTGTTCTTGCTCGTGCAGGCTTTCCATGGAACGAGAGTATCCACCGGGAAAAACCGTGAGGTTTCGTTGGTGGAGAAGCGCGGTTTCCGTGGTGATGGTATCCAGAAAACGCCGGTCGTGAGAGACGATGATGATGGTTCCCCGGTATCCGGAAAGATAGTTTTCCAGCCATTCCAGATTGTCCGTGTCCAGGTGGTTGGTCGGTTCGTCGAGTAACAGGAGATCTGGCTTTTGGAGAAGGAGGGATGCGAGCAGGATCTTCATCTGCCAGCCGCCGGAAAACTGATTCGTCGCCTTGCGGGTCTCCCCGGCGGAAAAGCCGAGGCCGTGTAAGACGCTGTGGGCTCTGGCCTGGAAGGAGAAACCATCCAGCAGGGTGTATTCTTTCAGAGTCCGGTCATGACGTTTCAAGAAAGTCCCGAAATCCGGGCTTTCCGGGGAGAGACCGGCAAGCGTTTCTTCGATGTCTTGAAGTTCCCGCTCCAGCGCCGACAGTCCGCTGGTTTTTTTTAAATAGTCGATCACCCGTAAATCTCCTAGGGCGGTCAGTTCCTGGGGGAGATATCCCACGGACCGGGTGCGGGGGATATCTACGGTCCCGGCATCCGGCTCGATTTCTCCGTTAAGAATACGCAGTAGCGTGGTTTTTCCGGTCCCATTGGCCCCGACCAGACCGACCCGCCCCCCGTCTCCGACAAACCAGGAGAGATTATCGAATATAAGTTCACTATCCAGTCGCAAGGCGATATTTTGGAGGTTGATCATCGCATTCCTTTGTGCTTGATCTTGTTCGTAGTCCCGTATGTCCTATAATTGGGTTCAGGAACCACATTTTCCGCGGCCCAGGATGTGCACTACAAGGACACGGCATGCCGTGTCCTTGCCAACGGCAATCACCGCAATGCCAGGTATGTTTATATTTGGGGTTTAGCATACAGCCCATTGACTCTGCCTCCCATAATGTTATCATAAATGTAATCATACTGTTAAAGTGAGGTGATGAAAATGTTGCGAACCCAGATCCAACTAACCGAGCAACAAGTTGCCTCTTTAAAAGCCAGGGCGGTCGCTGAAGGGATTTCCATGGCCGAGTTGATCCGCCAATATCTTGATCAAGGGCTTGCTTCTTCCATGATCCCGGAGCCAAAAGAACGCATCCGCTGCGCCATGGCTGTCGCCGGTCGTTTTCGCTCCAGCCTTGGAGATCTGGCGACCAATCATGATAAGTATTTTCTGGAAGCGATGGGCGGTCAATGAGTGTTTACGTGGATACCTCAGCCATATTGGCCGTTCTGGATGCTGACGACGAAAATCACGAATCGGCAAAAAGAACCTGGATAGATTTGCTGGAATCCCGGGAGGCCATAGTATGTAACAATTATCTGCTGGTAGAAACCT
Source organism: Atribacteraceae bacterium (assembly GCA_035477455.1). Taxonomy (NCBI): domain Bacteria; kingdom Pseudomonadati; phylum Atribacterota; class Atribacteria; order Atribacterales; family Atribacteraceae; species Atribacteraceae bacterium. Next base: position 7,189 of record DATIKP010000004.1, on the reverse strand, counting down.
ATACCTTAGTGCAGTACAGATTAGGCATGGAAGCCCTGAGGGCTTTTCATGAAGACGTTTTTCCCATTCTAAATTTGGAGTGGATCGATGATTCTCTCCACCGCCAAGCCGCCAATGCCCTGCTCACCGCCAACCGGAGAAACTTGAGCCTGGTTGATTGCGCTAGCTTTAATTCCATGCGGCTGTTAGGCCTTAAAAAGGTGTTTGCTTTCGATAAACATTTTGCTGAGCAGGGTTTTACATGCATACCAGAGGGGGATTTGTCCAGGAAGCTGAGTTGCTGACCCTTCACTTTGTTATCTGCCATGAGTCCGGCCCTGTTCGACATACCGGTCTTAGACCTGACCGGGTCTTCGGTAGAAGATTCAGAGTAAATTGCGAACATCTCTTGACGTAGGCCAACTCTTATGAAGGTCATACCATAACTACAAAATGTTGAACAAGCTATTCATGGGTCACTGTATTCAAGAATAGGAGCACTTGGTCTCAGGAACCATGGGTTTGAAAAAGAGGGGACGGTTATCCTGCTCATACATAACCGTGAATAAAATGGAAAAACCTATAACATTAATGTAGCGTCGCCGAAAGTGTAAAATCGGAATTTTTTGTCTACAGCATAAGCATAGGCCTCGAAGATTAGCTCACGCCCCGCGAACGCCGATACCAGCACAAGATGCGACGAACGGGGCAGATGCAGGTTGGTTATAAACCGATCCACCACCCTGAACCGGTACCCCGGGGTGATGAATAGATCCGTGGTCCCTTGAAAAGACGCTATCTTCCCATTGTCTCGGGCAGCCGACTCAAGGGTGCGCACTACGTCGGTACCGCAGGCGACTACCGTTCTTCCGTCTTTTTTCGCTCGGTTGACCATTTCGGCGACCTCCCCGGGGACCTGGAGGTATTCGACAGGCATGCGGTGGGCTTCGAGTAATTCCTCCCTTATGGGCCGGAAACTTCCCAACCCCATGTGGAGGGTGGTATACCCGATCGTCACCCCTTTCTCCTGCAGGGTGTCAAGCAACTCGGCGGTAAAGTGTAGAGCGGCGGTGGGGGCCGCCACCGAACCTGCTGCACTGGCATATACGGTTTGGTATCTGGCCGGATCGGAGATGGGTTTCTTGATATAGGGAGGCAGTGGGACCTGACCAACCTCTCTTAAGGCGGCTTCCACCTCCCCGTCCGAACGAAATTGTATGATTCTTCCGCCTTCCGTGGTTTTCGCGGTGACGGTTACGGTTAAATTACGTCCCAGGGTAAGCTTGGAATTGACCGGAATCCGGTTTCCCGGTTTGACCAAGGCTTCCCAGCGAGCCTCTCCCAGATCCCTGAGGAGGAAAACCTCCGCCTTGCCGCCTCCGGCACGCCTGGCGGGCAAGCGCGCGGCGATGACTTTGGTGTTGTTCAAGACCAGTACGTCGCCCGCCTGGAAATAATCGATGATGTCCGTAAATCTGTGCTCGCTGACCGAGCGGTTCAATCGGTTGATCACCAGAAGCCGCGAGGAATCCCGGGGTTCAATAGGAGTCTGCGCGATTAATTCCTCGGGCAGATGATAATCAAATTCCCTGGTATACACTACCGGCGGCTCACTTTCCTAGGGAGGCGCCCTTATCGGCGCTTAAGGCCCCCTTGCGGTATTCATGTAGGTATCCGGAAACCTCTTTGTGTTTCGGATACCAGTTCTGCTGGCGGATGATAAGTTCCTCCGGGGAGACGCCGAGATCGATTCTCCGATTGGGTATGTCTATTGAGATGGAGTCACCTTCCTGGACAAACGCGATGGGACCACCCTCGCTTGCTTCGGGGGATATGTGGCCGATACAGGGGCCGCGGGTACCGCCCGAAAATCGGCCGTCAGTGATGAGTGCGACCGAAGAGGAGAGACCCATACCCCAGATGGCGGCGGTCGGAGCTAACATTTCCCTCATTCCCGGACCTCCCCGGGGACCCTCGTACCTGATTACCACTACGTCCCCGGAATTGATTTTTCCTTCGATGATGGCGTCATAAGCCTCCTCCTCGGCGTCAAACACCCTGGCCCGGCCTTCGAATTTGAGCATGTCCTGGTTGACGGCAGCTCTTTTTACCACGGCACCTCCCGGGGCCAGGTTTCCGTAGAGTATCGCCAGGCCGCCTTCCTTGTGTATCGGGTTTTCGATCGGTCGGATCACCTCTTGGTCCAACACTTTGGCCGAGCGAATGTTTTCGGCTACCGTTTTCCCCGTGACCGTGATACTGTGGAGATGGAGTAGCGGGGTCAGCCGGTTCATTATGGCTGGAACACCGCCGGCCTCATCGAGATCTTTCAAGGTATAGACGCCTCCCGGCCGCATATGGCATATGTGGGGCGTTTGCTCGGAGAGATCATGGAACAGGTCGAGGGGAAGCGATAGACCGCATTTTCCGGCAATGGCCAGAATCTCGAGCACATCGTTGGTGGAGCCGGCTACTGCCAACGATACTTTGATCCAGTTTTCGAATGCCTCTCGGGTCATTATTTTCCTGGCCGTGAGGTTCTCCTTGACCAGGGCGACGATTCTTTGGCCGGTGGCTTTGGCCAGGTCGTCCTTGGCGGGATCCAGGGCATGACAGGTGGCACAGCCCGGCAGAGACATCCCCAGAGCCTCCATGCCACAGGCCAATGTGTTTGCGCTGAACATGCCTGCACAGGTTCCCGCTCCGGGACAGGCGCAATCCTCAAGCTCCTTGAGTTCCTCGGTGGTCATCTCTCCCCGGGCGGCCTTGCCTACCGCCTCGAATACATCGATCAGATCAACCTTCTGGCCCTTGAAATTACCAGGGAGCATTGGCCCTCCGGTGAGCACAATCGTGGGAATGTCCAGTTCCCCCGCGGCCATCAGGTGTCCGGGAACGATTTCATCGCAGGAGGGCATCAGCACCATGCCGTCGAATGCATGAGCATGGATCATTATTTCTATGGAAGCGGAGATTACGTCTCGGGAGGGCAGAGAATACCGCATGCCGTTGTGTCCCATCGCCAGGCCGTCGCATACGGCTATGGTATTGAATTCAAACGGTAGTCCGCCCGCCTCTTTTATTCCTTCTTTCACCGCTTCGGCAAGCCTTCTAAGATGGATGTGGCCGGGAACTATGTCGGTGAAGGAGTTGACCACGGCTATAAATGGTTTACCCAGGTCCCTGTCCAATACTCCGCAGGCTTTCAAAAGCGACCGGTGCGGTGCTCGAGGATTTCCTTCCTTGATAAAATCGCTTCTCATGGTTCAAGCCTCCCTATTCTTCACAATCGACCCAATCATCTTTTTTACCTGTAGCCAATATCACCTCGGAGATGCCGGTTCTTTGTGCACGGTCAAGATCAAGCCTTGCGAGTTTGTCCACGAATTGCAGCCTCATTCTGGCAAAAGCTATCTTTTCAGGCTCCCCTGGGCAATTTCCAGCGAAATAAGGCCCTATTTGAACTTTTCGAGGGTATCTCTCATTCTCTATACCCCGCAATCGAGGGTATTCTCAAATTCCCCCCAGCGCCAATTTGTACCTCTGTCGACAAAAGATCCGAACTTGCTCAATAAAGCTCGCCATACAAAACCCCATTTATCTCCATACAATCCATAAAAATATGTATCCGACCGTCACCGCCGTTAAAGTATAGGGCAGACCATATTTGACGAATTCAAGGGTGCTCACGGTATGGCCGTTTTTACGCAATATTCCCAGTGCCGCAATATTCGCTGAAGCCCCTATGGGGGTTATGTTGCCCCCTAAAGTTGCGCCGCTGAGCAAACCGAAATACAGGAGATAGGGCTCGATTCCCATCTCCTGGGAGATGGCCGCTACGACTGGGAGCATTGTAGCAACGTAGGGGATATTGTCTATAAATGCCGAAAACAAGACCGAAATCCACACTATTATAGTGTAGATTAAAAATAAGTTGTTGCCGGCTATCCGATTGAATATATTGCTTAGGTCAGAGACTATACCTACTTCCACTATTCCGCCTATGACCACAAACAGGCCGACCAAAAGCAGTATGGTGAAGTAGTCAATCTCCCGGAGTTTCTTTTTGAAAGCCGAAGCATCCTTATTTTTCAGCATATTATGGATTATCCCAAGCAGAAAAAGCCCCGTGCAGATAACCCCGTTGGTAATGTTGGGCTTACCGGGTATAAAAGAGGCCAGGATTAAAAGCAGTACCATTCCGAAGAGCAAGACGGTGGGGAAGAAGTCTTCCACGGTTTCTTTTTCCTCGAGGTGGATGGGAGTGTTGTTCTTGCGGAATATGTACAGGAGAACCAGGGTAGAGGCGGCCATTCCCGCTTGGACGGCCCAGAAAATTCCCGGTTTGCCGTGGAAGAATATGAAGTCTATAAAGTTCATGTTGGCGTGTCCTCCGAGCAGCACCGACGTGGTGTCGCCCACCAGCGTGGCTGCCCCCTGGAGATTGGAAGTTAGGGATATGGATATGATAAGGGGAACCGGGGATGAGTTGAGTTTTTTGGCGATATTGAGCGCCACCGGCGCTACCATCAGCACGGTAGCCACGTTGTCGATAAAGGCCGATATGATCCCTGCAAACAACACCAATGCGATAGTAGCCCACTTTACGCTGGGCATCCTGTCTATCAGCACGTCAGCCATAAGGGCGGGCATTTTGGAATCGATGAACAAAGCCACTATGCCCATCGTTCCGGCGATCATGAGAATCACGTTCCAGTCTATCGCTACGAAAATTTGTCCGGCCGGAAGGATCCCCAAAGTGACAAATATGGCAGCGGAGGCTAAAGCTATGAATGCCCGTATTTTAGGGAAAATGAGGAGCAGCAAATAAGTCGTAATAAACAGGCCAAGAGCGATTTCTTTCACTGTTTAACAGTCTCCCTTCAAGTGTTCAGTGCGTGGTTCTGGCCAGACCTGGTATAAGTTTTACCTTAGACCGTAGAGCCTGTCAATCGATCGATTCACCCATCGTAGCATCGGGGTCAAAACAACGGTAGGGTTATTTTTTAGGGTTCGACACTATTTGTTTAAACACGAACAAAGGGTTACTTAATTTGTGAAGAGAGGGCCAGAGCGGTCGTGGCGAGGAAAAGTAGTTGATATGGTCACTGAGGCGCTGATTTCCGTGCCGGTTGGTGATAGGTTCTATAACACCACCCTCACGAGGCCATCCCGGATAGCAAGCTTCGGAGTCTATCCCGGGAAGAGGCGGGAAGGAAAGAAAGCAACCAGGCCCTCCGTGGTCCGGGCCGGTTATTCAGGTCAACTGGGCCATGGTCGATCAGAGGAGCTTACGAAGTCCCCCAAATGAGGGGGGAAGGTTGAACTTTCCCCCCTCCATGTTCATTATCGCCGATGAGCCAACCTGTCAATCACTCTTCAACCCTTGTACCCTTCTGCTATGATTTACATGCGAGAATAGACAAAGGTATAAAGGTATCAGCGCGGTTCACCCAGCCACTCGTCAAACAGGGTATAGTACAGGATGCGATAAATGTCGATATTGTCAACTACCCCCAGCTCAGTGACGATCCCGGCGTTAAGCCCCTGTGCCCGGGCCAGAATACCGCCCAATACATCATGTCGTACCCAGGTTACCGCAAATGGCCATCTATTGCCCTCTTTGTCCGGCATGGCCAGGAACGGCTCGCTGCCTGCACCATCAACGCCATCCAGCGGGACCTCGGCCCATACACCGTCCGGCCTGGTATTAAAGCCGCTCTCACCCAGCTTACCGTCCACCAGCAGGCGATCCATCTCGGCAGGATCCGGTCCCAGAAGACCCTTGGCACCGGCATCACTGTCGGCCGCCGTAATTAACAAGGTATTCGGATTTTCTTTAAGGAAGTTCAAGAACACCCCCAAGGCCTCATCGGCCCGCTTACCGGCCTCAAAGGAACCTCTGGCATTGGAAGAATTGCCGAAATTGTCGGTGGCTTCATCCTCGGCAACGATGAAGATGCCTTTTTCTGCCGCTTTGGGATTACGGGAAAGGATTTCAAGTGCCGCTTCGGACATTTCGGCAATAGTGGGAGCCCATAGCCAGAACAGCGGCAACTCTTCAGCGCGTAATTCCTCTTCGGTTAGATCATTAAATGTATGCTCACTGGCAAACACACCCAATATCTTGGTTGCTGTACCGGTTGCCGCCTTCAACTCCTCGCTGGTGTAAACGACGGTATAACCAAGCTCCTTGGCTTCCTCGATAAGATTGAGGCCATCCTGCCGACCGCCTTCCCCGTGCCTGCCGACCGTGCCCTCGGGCAGAAGCCATTTTTCACCACCGCCCAGGATCACGTCAACCCCCGATTCGATCACCCGTCTGGCGATATCTTCCTTCATGTCACGTTCTTCCACTGAGGCAACAAAGGCAGCCGTGCCTGGTTCAGTGATGCAGCCGGTTTGAACAAGAGCGGTTGCATAGCCGGTCTGGATGGCTTCCTCCATAATTGACATCTGTTGGCCGGAGAGGGCAGTGATCACCTCGTGTGCATCCAGGCCAAAACTGTCCCTGGCCACCTTCACCCCGTAGGCATGCGTCGTGGCTCCCCCATGTGAGCTTGCGGTCAGGGCATCTTTCAGGTGCCCAGTGTAGGGCGCCATGTAGGCCAGGCGATCCCAGTTCAGTCTGCCATCTGGTCCCACGAGCCAAAAACGGAGCGCATTCCAGTGACTGATCCCGTACCCGTCGGGGTGAAAGAAGATAGCATTTCGTGCCCCTTCTTGTACCCCTCCTGCTGCTGACCCCACCATCGCTCCAATTACCAGCAGCACCGTAGTCAGAATTACCGAGATTGATTTTTTGGACATTGTTTTTTCTCCTTTCTTTTTTTACCGGGAGCATTTCCGGTCTGTTACACTTAGAGTCTGGACAATGAATGTTAAGGGAATATTAAGGGCAGATAAAGAATTATTTAAGGGCCGCAGGCCCCGGACCTCTGTATATGGCTTTGCGTTCGGGCTTTGATCTATTCTTGATTCTGCTGCAAAAACTCATTTCAGCGAGGCCCCGTTGCCATCAGTAACGCCTCATCTGGCATTTTCTCGCACGCATCAATGACCACGTCTGGTTGCAGTGATGCTGAAAAGGCCATCCTTGGCATATTTACTTCGAAAATGCGGTGATTTCGGCGGCTGATTTAGGCAACTCAGGCCCAGGCTTCCTTCGTTCTTTTGCAGCAGAATTACTTATTGCAGTAGAATCAATATT
>DATIKP010000003.1 GCA_035477455.1 Atribacteraceae bacterium | reverse complement strand
GGATGGGAGCGGCTCAGAAAATTCCACAATCCCGGGCTTACTAACGATCCCCGGATGAACATCCAAAGACCGATACCGGTAATGATTTGAAATGCTGCAACGGCCATTATGGCGAGTGCAACAAAACCCCGAATTCGAATTAAGGTTTTCGTCATAGCTTGTTACCCCCCCGATTGCCTTTCGTGCTGGCTGTTTTACCTACACAAGAATTCCTTTATCTTTTCATGGGCTTTGCCGAAATCGAAAAAGCCCGGTAGTTCTTGGTTGTCGCCGGTATAGCCATTTAGTTTAGTTGATGGAAACTAAAACCGCAGGTTCTATCAGACGCCATGTTTGTCCTCTCGTTAAAAAAATCTGGTTCGGCACTGGAGAAGATTAGAGCGAAAAACATTGATTCTATTCTATAGTACAACGGAAAGACAAAACGAACAACGCTTATTCCTGGATAGACACGAGCGATACCCAAGTGTTTGGTACACTGGATCCGTCGTTTCTTCTGTTATAATCAGAGGAGTTAACCAGTCGGTGTCCGACGGTATCGAGCATGAAAATTGAAGATAGGAGGAAGCAAGGAAGAGTTTTCACCCATAAGCTCTTAACCTTTCTACCCTTTGACTATGTATTTATAAAGGAGAAAGAAAAAGCAGGCTCTTAGGCGGCGGTCAAGTACCGAAACAAAGACCTCATTGGTCCTTCCCTAAACGGCTAAGCCGTTACAGCCTGTATTTAAAGAGGAGGAGGATTTCCTTTGAATATCTATTTTGTTGTACTGGACTGTGGAGCGACAAGCATTCGGGCAGTGACGATTGGAGAGAAGGGGGAGATTCTGCATATCTCTTCGTGTCCGAACGCTCCTCGTCCGCAGGAAGGTATCAGGGAAAATTTAATTTGGGATGTTGATGAGGTCTGGGACAAGTCGATTCGGGTCGTAAGGGATGTTGTATCCAAAACACCGGGTAAGGCAGTATCGTTGACCGTAACAGCATTCGGAGCCGATGGGGCTCCGGTGAAAAAGGACGGGTCACTCACTTATCCGGTCATCTCCTGGCAATGCAGTCGGACGGTTCCCTGGACAAATCGTTTGATCGGCAGTCTTTCAGCCCGGGAAATCTTCCGGATTACCGGGTACCAGATTATTCCTTTCAACACCCTATTCAAGCTACTTTGGCTACGTGAAAACGCTCCCCGCTCCCTGGAACAGGCGGACTGTTTCATGATGATGCCGGGAATCCTCAGCCACCGGTTCTGTGGGGAATTTTCGATCGACTGGACGTCCGCTTCGACGACCATGATGTTGGACATTCAGAATAAGACCTGGTCGAAAAGGATTCTTTCCCTTGCTGAACTCGATTCCTCGTTTTTCCCTCGAATGGTCCGGCCGGGTGAAGTGATTGGCACCTTGCTCGACAAAGTCGCCGGCGAGACCGGCCTCCCCGGAAAAATTCCGGTCATTTCCACCGGCCATGACACACAGTTCGCCCTTATGGGTTCTTTGGCTTCTCCCGATGAGGTGATCCTCAATTCGGGAACCTGGGAGATCGCCGCGCTTCGTGTTTCAGAATGTCGGGATTCTGATCGGGCATTTGAACTTGGCATTCTTACCGAAATTGATTCCGAAGAGGGACTATGGAATCCTCAAATGCTCATGATCGCCGGAGGGGTCGTGGAGTGGGTAAGACGGAACTTCTTTTGTGACATCAAGGATCATGGAGAAATATATCGGATGATGATCGAAGGGGCACAACAGGTTCCTCCCGGTTCCCGCGGTGTCGTGGCCATTCCTTCCTTTATGCCCTCAGGACCAAATAAACCGCAGCATACCCAGGGAACGCTACTCGGATTGGAATTGACTACAGAACGGGTTGAAATATTCCGGGCGGTTCTTGAAGGTCTTTGCTACCAGCTCAAGCAGGCGGTTCTGGCTTTTCGGGAAGTGTTTTCCTTCGTCCCGCAGGGAATTCGAGTGGTTGGGGGAGGCGCCAAAAATACCCTCTGGAACCAGATTCGGGCTGATGTATTGAATCTTCCGGTGTTGACGACTTCAGTCGAAGAAGCGACCGTTCTCGGGGCGACCCTGTTTTCCATGGTCGGTTCTGGTTTTACCCAGAATATCGATCAAGCCCGCGAAATGATCGTTATCGATACCCGAACCTTTGAGCCTTCGAACTTGACTCCGGTTTATCAGGGTTTTTTCGAAGAGTATGCAAAAATTCCCTTCTTCCTGGCTCCCCACTACCGGAATCGGGGAGAGTTCTCCGTTTGACAGAAATACTCCGGGGGCATATAATGAATTTTGAAAATACAGCTTTCTTCAGGGCAGGGTGAGGGAGTCCATCCCAATTCCCGACCGGCGGTATAAGCGCAAGCTACAGCCCGCGAACCCGTAAGGGTGGATCCGGTGTGAGTCCGGAGCCGACGGTAGAGTCCGGAAGGGAGAAGAAGTGTTGATAGCAGTCTCTTGAGCCCTGAAGCATAATGCTTCAGGGCTTTTTCGTTCCTGAATAGAACGGGAGGGATCATCCATGAAACACAAAACGATTGTTTATGCCGGAGCTTTTTCTGGCCTGTCCCTGGTGCTCAGCCTCTTGATTCACTTTCCCCTTGTTCCGCAAGCTCCTTTCCTTCTTTACGACCCGGGTGATGTACCAATTCTGTCTGTCACTTTCAAGTACGGACCGGCATTGGGAATATTCGTTACCACGGTGGTCTCGATTCTCTTTGGTGTGATCACCGGTCAGGGAGGTCCCTGGGGCATCTTGATGCATATCCTGGCTACTGGATCTTATATTCTGATAGCCGGTATGGTCTATCGGGCCCGACGCAGCTACCGGGGCGCCATTTTGTCCTTGATTCTGGCCACGTTGCTTATGACCGCCATTATGGTGGCGGCCAACCTGGTCGTTACTCCCCTTTATCTGGGTGTCCCCCGTTCAACCGTCGTTTCGATGCTTCTCCCGGCCATCATTCCTTTCAATCTCTTGAAGGGAGCGATCAATGGCATGATTACCTTACTTCTTTATAAAAAGATCATTGGCTTTTTGGAGGGCACCCGGCATCTTGGCACTGTCTTTCTGAAACAGGAATCAGAAAAGAATTCTGACGTCTGATCAATGGTCAAAAAGCCTTGCGATGCGCTTTACTTACAGGTGATTCTGTGTATAATATGAATATCTTTTTTTGGCCAAGACACGATAATTGATCAATGGAGTAAGCCGTTGAGGGGAGCAAGTAGTTTTAGCAGTGGGCCAGAGGGAGCCGGGGATTGCTGGGAACCCGGTGTCCATGCCGGAACGAATGGGTCCCGGAGGCGTGGATCTCAAAATAGGTTTTTTCTGCAAGTAAGATTCGCTGGTAATTCCCGATACGAAGGTGAGTGAGCGGTTATTGGTTTGATTAGGGTGGTACCACGAGTATCCCCTCGTCTCTGGGACGGGGGGATTTATTTAATTAGGTGAGAAAATTTAATAATCGGAAGGGGGTAAGTAACATGAATAGGATCTTGGTTGTTTTAATGCTTTGCCTTATCCTTGTTATGTTTACTGGGGTGGGGACTGCACAGGAGATGGTTCGCATCGGTATCATGCAAATTGTAGACCATCCGGCTCTCGACGCGGTTCGGGATGGGGTTATGGACGCTCTGGCCGAGGAATACGGATACGTTTCCGGTGAGACTATCGTTTTCGATTCCCAATCCGCCCAAGGCGACATTGCGACAGCTAACACGATCGCCCGAAAATTCATTTCCGATCGGGTGGACCTGATTGTCTCCATTGCGACGCCAACTTCCCAGGCGGCGGTCAATGCCACCACCGAAATCCCTATCGTCTTTTCCGCCGTGACCGCTCCGGTGAGAGCCGGACTGGTGAGAGAACTGGAAAACCCAGGCGGAAACGTAACCGGTGCCTCGGACCTGACCCCGGTTTACCGGCAAATCGAATTGATCAATTATCTCTTTCCTGAAGTGGAAACGATCGGTACAATCTATAACGCCGGCGAGGTCAATTCTGTTGTAACTAATGACATGGCTAAAGAAATTACCGGGCAATTGGAGTTGGAACTCGTTGAAGCTACCGTCACGACAACGGCCGATGTCGCCTTGGCCACCCAGTCTCTTGTTGGAAGAGTCGGTGCAGTGTATGTTTCCACTGACAACACCACGGTCAGTGCCCTGGACACGGTTGCCCGGATCACTAAAGAACAGAAGATTCCCCTTATATTGGCCGATCCGACTACCGTTGTGAGGGGAGCGCTTCTAGCTCTTGGGTTCGATTATTATCAGCTGGGACGGCAAACCGGCACTATCGTCGCCCGTATTTTGCAGGGAGAGGACCCGGGAAGCATACCTGTCGAATTTGCTCAAAGACTAGTTCTCTTAGTCAATCGCGGAACGATGGACGCATTGGAACTGAATCCGGATGTTTTCGAAGCCCGCCTGAAGTCCTTTGTGAACGAGATGGCAAAAAAGGGATACTCAATCGATTTACAGTTCATCTAAAGATTCTGATTCTCAATCAAGGAACTAACCAGGTGGGAGAACTCAACTCCCACCTGGTATAGAGAGGGTGCTGGGCATAGTCAATTTTCTTATCTACAGTATTCAGGAGGGTCTGCTATTTGCCATATTGGCTCTCGGAGTATTCGTTACCTTCCGGTGCCTGAGTTTTCCCGATTTGACTGTAGACGGCAGCTATCCTCTCGGTGCGGCGGTTTTCGGATTTATGGCCTACAGTGGTTTCGCCCCTTTGTATGGCATGTTTGTGGCGTTTGTCGCCGGTGCGATTGCTGGTCTTTTTACCGGTTTTCTGCACACGTTTTCTAAAATCCCGGCATTGTTATCAGGTATCCTCACCATGATCTGTCTGTATTCAATCAACCTGCGAATTATGGGACGTCCCAATATTTCCCTTTCGGAATTACTCGGCCACCGTACGGTGTTTACCATTATTCGCGATACCTGGCAGACTTTTCCGGAAATCTATCTTCACTTGATCTTTCTGATCGGGATCATAGTCCTACTCAAGATCGTTCTCGATCTCTTTCTTCACACCGAAATCGGCTTGGCCATTCGGGCAACCGGAGATAACGAAACCCTGGTGGAAGTTCAGGGCGTGAATCCTGACCAGATAAAACTGGTCGGTATCGCGGTCTCCAACGCCCTTGTTGCCCTTTCTGGAGCCCTGTTTGCCCAATTTCAGGGTTTTGTGGACATCAATATGGGGATCGGCATGGTGGTTGCCGGATTGGCATCGGTGATTATTGGCGAAGTCCTTTTGCGGGGAAAAACTATCTTTGTCATTACCATCCAGATTGTGCTCGGTGCGGTGATCTATCGGATGGCGACGGCCATTGCCCTCAACTGGGGCTATCATATCGGGTTCAAACCGTTTGACCTGAGGCTCTTCACAGGACTTTTAGTTATTATTATTCTCTCCTTTCCCACCTTGCGTGAAAAATTGAGGAGGATTCGGTAGTGCTGGATCTGAGGGGAATCAATAAGATATTTTTTCGTAACACTCCCGATGAGCGCTATGCTTTGAAAAATATCGATCTTTTGGTACCTGAACGGCAATTCATCACTATTGTAGGAAGCAATGGCGCCGGAAAAACAAGCCTTCTGAATATCATCAGCGGTGCCTTTCCACCGGATACCGGCCGGGTTCTGATTGACAACAACGACGTTACCGCACTTCCCGCTTACCGGCGGGCAGGATACTTGGGTAGGGTCTTTCAAAACACCTATCAAGGGACAGCTTTATCTCTCACCTTGGAGGAGAATTTTGCCATTGCTTTTCGAAAAGGAAAACCACGGGGGTTACGTATAGCCATCAATGAACAAATGAGAAAAAAATTTCGTGAAAAACTTGCCGAAGTCGGCCTTGGTTTGGAAAACCGCCTGCGAGACCGTGTTGGCCTCTTGTCAGGTGGCCAAAGACAAGCAGTAGCTCTTCTCATGGCTACTATCGGTGATCCCAAAATATTTTTACTGGATGAACATACCGCCAATCTCGATCCTAAAACCGCAGAAAAGATTCTTGATCTGACTGAAACCCTGATTCGTGACGACCAGCTTACCGCCATCATGATTACTCATAATCTACAACACTCGCTCAAACTGGGAGACCGGACCCTGATGATGGACGAAGGGGAGATAGTCCTCGATTTGACCGATGAGGTTCGGAAGCGTCTGAGCATTGCTGAACTCCTTGATCGCTTCAGTGAGACACGACATAAAAAGTTCGCCAATGATCGAGTCCTGCTCTCTTCGGATAATTGACTGGATATGCATCAAGGAACGGGGAATGCCGGACCGGACAAGGGATTCCTAGTTGGATCTTATCAAGTCTAAGCGCGGAGGTGGTATGATGGACAAAAATACCCGGATTTTTTTAGATGAGAAGAATATGCCAACTGTCTGGTACAATATTATTCCCGATCTTCCCCGTCCCATGGACCCACCGCTTCACCCTGGGACCAAGGAACCGGTTACTCCGGATGATCTGGCCCCGATATTTCCGCCGAGCCTCATCGAACAGGAAGTTAGCACCAGTCAATTCATTGATATACCAGGGGAAGTTTTGGATCTTTACCGATTGTGGCGGCCTACTCCTCTGGTAAGGGCCACGAGGCTGGAGAAGGCGTTGGGAACGCCGGCCCGTATTTACTACAAAAACGAAGGGGTCAGTCCGGCTGGGAGCCATAAACCAAACACCGCAGTTCCCCAGGCTTATTACAACAAAAAAGACGGAACCCGGCGCCTGACCACTGAGACCGGAGCCGGGCAATGGGGATCGGCCTTATCCATGGCCTGTTGCTTTTTCGGGATTGAGTGTACGGTGTACATGGTAAAGGTAAGCTATCAACAAAAACCCTACCGGAGGGTCATGATGCAAACTTGGGGAGGACAGGTCTTCCCCAGTCCCAGTGAACGAACAAAGGCCGGAAGGGACATTTTGGCTAAGACACCAGATTCTCTGGGAAGCTTGGGGATCGCGATCAGTGAAGCGATCGAAGATGCGGTTACCACGCCGCATTCCAAGTACAGCCTGGGAAGCGTCCTCAACCACGTTATGCTCCACCAGACTATTATTGGAGAAGAAGCCCGCCTCCAATTCGAGCAGGCCGGAGAGAAATTCCCCGATATCGTGATTGGATGCGTAGGCGGTGGCAGTAATTTCGCCGGTATTCTTTTTCCGTTCATGCGTGAGAAAATTACCGGAAAACGCCCATTCCGGGCCGTCGCAGTGGAACCGACCGCCTGTCCTTCACTCACCCGGGGATCGTATTCTTATGATTTCGGCGACGTTGCCCAAACGACCCCTCTTTTAAAAATGCATACCTTGGGGCACGATTTCATTCCACCCGGAATCCATGCCGGTGGTCTCCGTTACCACGGTATGTCACCCCTGGTCAGTTTGTTGACTGATGCTGGTCTAATCGAAGCCAAAGCCTACAAGCAAAACCAAATCTTCGAAGCGGCAATTCTTTTTGCCAATACCGAAGCAATGATCGTCGCTCCGGAAAGTGCCCATGCCATTCAAGGGGTGATCGAGGAAGCCCGGAAATGCAGGGAATCCGGAGAAGAGAAAGTCATTCTCTTCAATTTGAGCGGCCATGGTTATCTCGACCTGGGAGCCTACGATATGTACCTCAGCGAAGGACGGCTCAACAACAATCATTGACCCGATGCCTGGCCGTTGAGTGCTTAAGGCAGCTCACGCGGCCAGGCATCGGGTCAATGATTCAGATATCCCTTTCCACTTGACCTCCCTCACACATTTGCATTGTACTGCCGAAATCCTGTTCGGTGTTTGATGACCGCGCAACCGTTATAATAAGACCATGAAAAATATCCTTTTGATCAATCCCTGGATCTATGACTTTACCGCTTATGATCTATGGTCCAAACCATTGGGTCTACTTTATCTGGGTGCCCATCTTCGAAAACAGGGTTGCCGAATCTTTCTTCTCGACTGTCTGGACCGCCAAAGTGACCTAGCGAACCCCGGAATAAAGCGGGGTTCGCGGGTTCTTCGGGATTACGGATGCGGGAATTATCAAAAAACCCGACTACCCAAGCCTGATTTACTGAACATGATTCCCCGTTACTGGGGACGTTACGGGATCACCTTCGCTCAGGTCGTGAATCATCTGAAAAGCCTTCCGAAGCCGCAGGCGATCATGATCACCTGCGGAATGACCTACTGGTATCCGGGAGCAGTCGCTATGCAACGGATTACCTCGTTGCTTTGGCCCCGGGTTCCGATTTTCCTGGGCGGCGTTTTCGCTGCGCTTTGTCCTGACTTTGCCCGTCAATTCGGATTCTTTGAAGTGATTGAAACGAGCGATCCACTGCTGATGTGTGAAAGACTGGAAAGTCAGCTTGGCATAAACCTTAATGTTTCCGGCTATGAAGATTTTTTTTCTGTCCATCCAGCATTTGACCTTTATTCCGATCCCTATTATGCTGTTGTCACCACCTCGATCGGCTGTCCATTCCGTTGCTCGTATTGCGCTTCCGGTCGGTTGCTTCCCAACTTTTGGCAGAGAGACCCGATTGATGTTTACGAGGAAATCCGGGCGCTGGTTCAGGGCCGGGGAATCCAGGATATCGCGTTTTACGACGATGCTTTATTGTTCCATGCCGAGCGATGTTTTGTACCCTTGCTGGAGCAAGTTTTGTCAAAGGGCCTCAAATTCCGCCTTCATTTACCGAACTCCATCCACGCGCGCTACATCACACCAGAGATTGCCCGGTTGATGCGCGAGGCTGGAGTACGGACGATTAGGATCAGCTTGGAAGGGATCCAAGAACCGGTCTTGAAAAAATCACAGGAAAAAGTGGATTTGAACGTTTTTACCGATGCGGTGGACGCGCTTTTATACGCCGGATATGAAAGAAAAGAAATCGGTGTTTATCTTCTTTTTGGATTGCCAGGGATAATGGAGAACGAATACCGTTCAACTCTGGACACGGTCCTCCGTATGGGCCTTCATCCAAAATTGTCTCTTTATTCACCGATTCCCGGAACGGAAGACTGGCGGCACGTATCATGGCTTTCCGAAAAGAGTGATCCCCTTTATCAGAACAAAACCGTTACGTTGTACTTGGCTGGTCTTGATAGGTTATATGAAGAGCTTGTCCTCGTCCAATCGGGCAAGATAAAGCCGGAGGGAGCGCAGAGCTTGGTCAGGGGAATGGAATAGGCTGAAACGCGGTTATTTAGGACGGGGAGTGGTTGTAGGCTTTGACAAGGAGACGGTTATCGTGCGGCTACAATGGTTTGGACACTCTTTTTTTCAGTTCTCGGCAAACAGCGGCCAACATCTGGTGATCGACCCTTTCGACGCAACTGTCGGCTATCCTCTGCCTACGGTGAAAGCATCTGTCGTGCTGGTCAGTCACCAGCACTTCGATCATAACCACACATCCCTGGTCCAGGGTAAACCGGTTATCATCGATCAAATAGGAGTGTATTCGATTGGAGAATTTTCCATTGCAGGTTTTCCGAGCTATCATGACGCGAAACAGGGAAAGCAGCGGGGAAGTAACATTGTTTATCGTATTCAAGTCGACGGTTTGAGTCTACTGCATTGCGGAGACTTAGGGTTTCTGCCAAATAGTCAGATCATCGAACAAGGGAAACCGGTTGATCTGCTCCTGGTTCCCGTAGGAGAAATTTACACTCTTTCCCTCCGGGAGGCCGTGGCCTTGGTGGAAGTGCTCGCGCCCCGAGTGATTGTTCCCATGCATTATAAAACCAGGCATCTTGCTTTCGAATTGAACGAAGTCGACCCTTTCCTTTCTTGCTTTCCTTGCGTTAAACGATTGAATTCCAGCTCTTTTTTCCTAAATGCCGGTAATCTTCCGGATGTACCGGAAGTATGGGTACTTAGTATATAAAGGATAAACAGGAGCGGACATGCCGGCATTTTATCCTTTATTTTCTCTGGAGTTGCTTTTCTCTTGGTTCACGGACAGAGCTTCGCGGGTATGGTATACTACGGAGATTTTACAAGGGGAACCACGATTGGCTTACCGATGGATGCGAGGATCTGGAAAACACAGGAGTCAGAACACAAAAGGCCAGGGCAGGTATGATGCGAGGCGCAAGGGAAGAACCGAGATTGAAATTCCCATTGGAGCTTATCCGCATCAACGTGCCAACGAATGCCTGCATCTGCATTATGTTTACAAGGGAGACGATCGATGAAAACGGTATCCGTATGTGTGGGCAGCTCTTGTCACTTAAAAGGAGCCTATAACATCATCAGACTTTTTGAGGAAACGATTGAAGAGCAGAGACTGCGCGAGAAAATCGTCCTCAAAGGCACCTTCTGTTTGGGAAAATGCAGCGAAGAGGGTGTGACTGTCGATGTGGGGGGGAAAATGGTTACCGGTGTGACTCAGGACAACTTCCGGAACATTTTCAACGAATTTGTGAGGCAAAGTTCGCAGGAGGGTTAAAGCTTGGGTGTAATTACCACTGAAAAAACCAGTTGCCGGGATTGTTATAAGTGTATTAGACATTGCCCAGTGAAGGCGATTCGGTTGAATATGGGTCATGCTGAAATTGTCGATGAACGTTGTATAAAAGACGGTCAGTGTGCCCTCATTTGTCCTCAGGGAGCGAAAAAAATTCAGAATGATCGTCCCATTGTCCAGGAATATTTCGACCAGGGTGAATTCGTGGTGGCCAGCCTGGCTCCTTCTTTTGTCGCTTCGTTTCCGGCGGTACGCCCAGACCAGGTCGTTGCTGCCTTAAAAAAATTGGGCTTCAATGAGGTTCGTGAAACAGCGGAGGCGGCGGAGCAAGTGGCCATTGAGCATGCGGCGCTTCTCAGAGAAGGTCGGGAGAACATCATTGCCAGTTCCTGCCCGGCAGTGAACGCCCTAATTTATATCTATTATCCGCATTTGATACCCTATTTGGCTCCCGTGGTTTCACCAATGATCGGTCATGCCCGGATGATTCGGAAAGAATTTTCACCCCGTTCGATCCGGATTGTTTTCATTGGCCCCTGCCTGGCCAAGAAAGCGGAAAAGAATGAGCAAGAGGTTTTTGGTGAGGTGGATACTGTATTGACCTTTGAAGAAATTTACGAATGGTTCGAGGAAGCTGGTATCGAACCGGCTAAACTCTCCGGTGAGCCGGTCGAGGTCTCACGGACTCACTGGGCCCGGGCTTTTCCAGTCGAAGGAGGGCTGTTAAAAGCGACTGCAATGGAGACGGGAATTTTGTCCAAGGACATGCTGGCCCTGACCGGGATCGATCGCTGCCGGAGATTTCTCGATGGTTTTGAAAAGGAGCGGTCGGGATTCCGGATCATGGAAATGATGTCCTGTGAGGGAGGCTGTATCGATGGACCAATTATCGGATCAAAAATTTCCCTCTTTGAACGCCGGAGAAAGATTATTGAGTACGCCGAGCAAGAGAGCCGGTCATACTCCGAAAACGCGGATCGGGTTCTATTGCCCGATTTCAGGAGGGACTTTACCGTTCGGAACGTTCATTTTCCTCTGCCGAGTGAGGAGGAGTTGAAGCGGATTCTGACGCTGACCGGGAAATTCACGATCAAGGATGAATTGAATTGCGGGGCCTGCGGTTATGATGCCTGTCGGGAGAAAGCGGTGGCGGTTTACCAAGGCCTGGCCGAAGCGGAAATGTGCATACCCCATATGCGAGCCAGAGCTGAATCCTTTTCCAGCTTTCTCATTACGGTCACTCCCAATGGCATCATCCTGATCGATGAAAACCTCCGGATCGTGGACATGAATCCAGCCTTGCGGACCATGTTGTCTCTGCAAGGGAAAGTGGTGATCGGAAAGACTGTACAGGATCTTTTTGATCCGTCGCCTTTTGTCGGAGTTCTCAGGACCAAAAAGGCTTTGACCAAAGAGACTCACTATTCCCAATACCATAATTTGATCGTAAAGCTTTCCGTTTTTTATCTCGAAAAATCTCGGTTACTGATGGGTGTCTTTGTCGATTTGACCAGAGAGCGGGAACAGGAAAAAAGCATGGAGAACATCCGGGAAAAAACTCTTGCCAATGCCCAACAGGTGGTCACAAACCAGATGATGGTCGCCCAGGAAATTGCCGGACTTCTTGGAGAAACAACTGCGGAAACGAAGACCCTGTTAAGTAAGCTGGGTAAAATTATACGTGGTGAGACCGTCGAGGAATGAAAGACCTCTTTGTCGAAGTGGGCTATGCCCAGGCGGCGA
Source organism: Atribacteraceae bacterium (assembly GCA_035477455.1). Lineage (NCBI taxonomy): Bacteria > Pseudomonadati > Atribacterota > Atribacteria > Atribacterales > Atribacteraceae > Atribacteraceae bacterium. Next base: position 1,262 of record DATIKP010000003.1, on the reverse strand, counting down.
AAAAAGGAGAGGAATTGTGTGGCGACAGTGTGGGCGTGGAAAAAGACGACCGATCGACCATCATCGCTTGGTCCGATGGGCTGGGAAGCGGCGTAAAAGCAAATATCCTGGCGACGCTCACGACCCGGATCATCGTATCCATGCTCAAACGCAGCGCTTCTCTGGAAGAAGTGGTGGCCACCCTGGCTGAGACGCTTCCGGTATGTAAGGTTCGTAAGATCGCGTACAGTACCTTTTCGGTGATTCAGATCTTTAAGGATGGGGAAGCCTATCTCGCCGAGTATGACAATCCGCCAGTTTTTTGGATTCGGAGTGGCCGGATCATGCATCTGGAAAAACGGCAAAGGAAGATCGGTAACCGGACCGTAACCGAATCCAATATCATGCTGCAAAAGAACGATTGGTTGGTTGGTCTTACCGATGGGGTCGTCCATGCCGGAATCGGTGGAGTGTGGAATCTCGGATGGCGCTGGGAAAAAATCGGTTCTTTTTTGGAGACGGCAATTAACGATCACATTGATGCCGAATTCCTATCCCGGAAGGTCATCGACACGACGCTGAGTCTTTATAAGGGTGTTCCCGGAGACGATACTACCTGTTTGGTGGCCAAGGTTCGCAATCCTTACCGGGTGGTAGTCTGGGCCGGTCCACCGGAAGATGGTAAACGTGATGAAGCTTTAGTGAACAAGTTTATCGCTTTTCCGGGTAAGAAAGCCGCCTGCGGTGGAACGACTGGGAATATCCTGGCCCGGAGTCTCGGAAAGAAGATCGAAGTTGATCTCAATTCTCTCCGTGAGGATATTCCGCCGGTGGGTATGATTGAAGGGATTGACCTGGTTACCGAAGGGATCCTCACCTTGGCCGGCGTGCTCAGACTCCTCAAGCAGGGAGTGACTATATCCGACGTGACCTACAAGAACGACGGGATCAGCCGATTACTCTCGTTACTTCTTGAGTCGGATGAGATTACTTTTTTCGCTGGCCGGGCGATCAATCCAGCACATCAGAATCCTAAGCTTTCCGGAGAACTCTCCCTGAAAAGCCGTATTCTGGAGGAAGTGGCGGAGGAATTGCGAAAACGGAATAAGTCAGTGCGCATGGAATACTTTTAAGGTGAAACAATAAACTATAATGGGGGTGTCATATACTTGAAAATTGCAAAAGATAGTATGATGTTAACTCGTCATTTCGAAAAAGTCAATGCGATTCTGGAGCAGTATAGACATGATCCTTCCCATCTCATCTCCATCCTCCAGGAAATA
>DATIKP010000002.1 GCA_035477455.1 Atribacteraceae bacterium | reverse complement strand
GCGCAACCTTACCAATCACCCTGGTTGGGACAGGGATCCAGCTTGGTCGCCCGACGGGAGAATGATTGCCTTTACGTCAAACCGTGATGGGAACTGGGAGATCTACGTCGTGAACGCCGAGGGCACCAACCTGCGCAGGCTTACCAATCACCCTGGTTGGGACGGGGATCCAGCCTGGTCGCCCGACGGGAGAACGATTGCCTTTACGTCAGACCGTGATGGGAACTATGAGATCTACGTCATGAACGCCGAGGGCACCAACCAGCGCAACCTTACCAATCACCCTGGTGAGGATTGGTTGGAAGCCTGGTCGCCCGACGGGAGAATGATTGCCTTTACGTCAGACCGTGATGGGAACTCTGAGATCTACGTCGTGAACGCCGAGGGCACCAACCAGCGCAGGCTTACCAATTACCCTGATTGGGACGGGTTTCCAGCCTGGTCGCCCGATGGGAGAATGATTGCCCTTGCGTCATTCCGTGGTGGGAACTGGGAGATCTACGTCATGAACGCCGAGGGCACCAACCTGCGTAACCTTACCCATCACCCTGGTGAGGATCGGTTGGAAGCCTGGTCGCCCGATGGGAGAATGATTGCCCTTAGGTCAGACCGTGATGGGAACGATGAGATCTACGTCGTGAACGTAGCTGGGGCTAATCGCTAGGCTTACCAAAATACCGCGACCCTACTTTAGACCCCCAGATGCAGCTAGTTCCTCAGCCCATCTGAAGACCCCTGCTTGCAGGTGGTAGGCTATTCGATCTAAAATGGCCAAAGTCTCGATGGTGATTATAAAATGTACAAAAAGGGCGGTTTAAATTTGTACAACTTGTATATTTTTGACCGCCCTTGACATAACATCAAAGCCGGTGCTACCAACGCCACGTTGAGCCAGAACCCCTTTAGGCAAGGATATCTCCCGGTCAAGGCACTTTACAATTACATTATGTATGGTACACCCTTGGAGAGTGTAGATACGGGCATGGTGAGAGTGGACGAAACGAACGTTCAGGAATACCTTGATCGAATTGAAGCCGGAGACAGGACCGTAGGATAGCTATCAGAGTTCAATGAATGCATACGATGGGAGGAAAATGGCTAGTGGTGCTTTACCGTTATTGGTTTCAGTAATGCTTGATTGGATATTATGGGGAGTCAATTCTACGCGAGTTATACTCAAAAGTTGTGTATAGCCAAATGAAAACAGGTGGCGTATCCTAAGGTGAAGTTCAAGCATCACCAAGAAATCACCTCGATCCCCGAAGGGAGGATACGCCATGAGAAAAGAAAAGCACGTTCAGGAAGAATTGTCAAAGGGAGTCAATCAAGATGTTAACCAGGAATGTCTCATCAATCCAGCCGTCACCGATCATCTGACCGAGATATTACGTGAAGGAGCCCGCAGGATGCTCGCCATGGCCATTGAGGCGGAAGTGGAGGAATTCGTGAACAACCACCAGAATCTGAAAGATGCACAGGGACACCAGGCCATCGTCCGTAACGGGTATCTCCCGGAACGGGACCTCCTTACCGGATTGGGCCTGATCCCAGTGACGGTTCCCCGGGTGCGGGACCAACGGAAAGATGCCGCCGAACCCATCCGCTTCACCTCAGGCATTCTCCCCAAGTATCTACGCAAAACAAAAAATATGGAAGAACTCATCCCCTGGCTCTACTTGAAGGGTATCTCCACCAACGATTTTCCGGAAGCGCATCGGGGCCCTGTTGGGTCCCGATGCCCCCGGCCTCTCCCCCCAGACCATCTGCCGGTTGAAAGCCAAGTGGCCGGAGGAGTTCAATGCGTGGAGGCAAAGAGACCTTTCTCAGAAACGCTACGTCTACTGGTGGGGTGGGGGGTGTATTTGAACACCCGGATGGAGGAAAGAACCTGTGTCCTGGTGATCATCGGAGCTACCCAGGATGGGACAAAAGAACTCCTCGCTCTGGAGGACGGCTTCCGGGAGAGCGAACAGTCCTGGAAGGAAGTGCTCCTGGATCTGAAACAGCGGGGGTTAACCGTGGGACCACTTTGTGCGGTGGGGGATGGCGCCTTGGGATTCTGGAAAGCACTCCTCCAAATCTTTGGCAAAACCCATCCGCAGCGGTGCTGGATGCACAAGACCGCTAATATACTCAATTATCTCCCCAAAAGTGTGCAGGGGAAAGCCAAGGATGATATCCACGAGATCTGGATGGCCGAAACCAAGGAAGATGCTGAAAAAGCCTTCGATCACTTCCTCCACAAATACCAGGCCAAGTACCCCAAGGCCACCGACTGCCTGAAGAAAGACCGGGAAGCGTTACTCACCTTCTACGATTTCCCGGCCGAACACTGGAAACACCTGAGAACCACTAACCCGGTGGAATCCACCTTGGCCACGGTCAGGCTGAGAACCGATAAGACCAAGAACTGCGGATCCCGGGTGACGGTGCTCAGTATGGTCTTGCAGCTCTTTCTCAGTGCAGAGAAACGATGGAGAAGACTGAATGGAGTTCCCCGCTTAGCAGAAGTTGTGGAAGGAGTCATATTCGTCGATGGGATTCGCCAGAAAGAGGACGCCGCCTGATGGGTCATACACAAAATTTGACAATAGCTCTTCCAGTCGCCTTTTTTCGCATACTTGGCTGCAGTTCTCCAGTTGACGCCGACTTTATCACTGATCTCGTTGATGCTTAGTTCTTCCGTCTCATACAGGTATTTTATATACTGTTGTTGTGGCATTGTTATCACCTCTTTTATTTTCCCTCCTTGTCTTGGGCGACTTAGAGGGTATTATTCAAGATGGTGATGGCAATGCCTTCTTAATTGCCGAGTACTGCACTTTTGGCTGCCGTTTTATGTATTTTTATTATACCGAAAACCAGCGCATACCAGACCATGGTGCTGATGAATCCTCCCAACATCCCGGCTATGGCTCCGGCTTTGGTGATTCGTCGAGAATACAACCCCCCGATCAGCATGGGCAGCAATGTGGTGGCACACAGACCGAAAAACAGGGCGGTCCCCCGGGCGATGATGGAGCTACACTCAAAACTTGTGTATAGCCAAATGAAAACAGGTGGCGCATCCTAAGGTGAAGTTCCTATGAAGAAATCACCTCGCTCCCCGAAGGGAGGATACGCCATGAAACAAGCAAAGCACGTTAAAGAGGAATTGTCAAAGGGAATCAATCTGGAAACAAATCAAAGCGGTGAAATCAACCCGG
>DATIKP010000001.1 GCA_035477455.1 Atribacteraceae bacterium | reverse complement strand
GAAGCCTCTCCATGTTGTAAAGCTGAAAATACCTCGTAAGACTTGCTATAGCGTCCCTGACGCTCTCGTAATTATGAACATAGATCTCCGTATTTCACTGAACGCCATAGACGCTCTATAAAAATGTTATCAAATACCCTGTCCCTGCCATCCGGGGAGCTACACTCAAAACTTGTGTATACCAAATAAAAACCGGTGGCGTATCCTAAGGCGCAGTTCCTATGAAGAAATCACCTCGCTCCCCAAAGGGAGGATAGGCCATGAGAACAGCAAAGCACGTTACCAAGGAATTGTCAAAGGGAATCAACCCGGAACCGAACCAGACCGGTGGAATCAACCCGGACATCCTCGACCCCTTGACCGAGGTCTTGAGAAGAGGAGCCAGAAAGATGCTCCAGCTGGCGATTGAAGCGGAAGTGGAAACCTTCATGGAACAGTACCGATCCCCCACAGACGAACAGGGACGCCAATCCATCGTCCGCAACGGGTATCTCCCCGAACGGGAGATCCTCACCGGCCTGGGAACCATCCCGGTGACTGTCCCCCGGGTGCGGGACCGGAGAAAGGGAGTCACACCGCCCATCCGGTTCACCTGCCTGCCGGCAGGCAGGCCTCGGGCATCTTACCCAAGTACCTCCGTAAGACCAAATCGATGGAAGAGTTGATCCCCTGGCTCTACCGGAAGGGGAATCTCCACCAATGACTTCCCGCAAACTGGCCGCGCTTGTGGGACTCCAGGCTCCCGGCCTCTCCCCTCAGAGCATCTGCCGACTGAAGGCCAAGTGGCCGGAGGAGTTCACCATTTGGCGGAAACGGGACCTCTCCCAGAAACGCTACGTCTACTGGTGGGGTGGGAGGGGTAGCTGGGTGTATAAGACCGCTAATGTCCTGGACAAACTGCGAAAGAGCGTCCAGAAAAAAGCCCAGGATGATCTCCACCAGGCCGGGATGGCCGAAACCAGGGAGGAGGTGATCAAGGCCTTCAACTTGTTCATCACCAAATACCCGGCCAAATATTCCAAGGCCACCGACTGCTTGGCCAAAGACCGGGAGGGGCCGGGAAACGGTGGAGAAGACTGAAGGGAGTTCCAAGGTTAGCGAAGGTTGTGAAGGGAGTTATATTCGTCGAGGGAATACGCCAAAAAGAGGATGCCGCCTGATGGGTCATACCCAACATTTGACATTAGCTCGCTCTCACATGCCTCTCTCTATTATAATATATCCGGAAAGAGCCGCTGAGACTTTCCGCTAGCCCCGGCTTTCCTTCTTTAGTACCTCAAGTCCTCAAGAGGCGCCACCCTGGGCGGCCAGGCATAAGAAAAGTCTTCTCGGTCCAGCGTCAGGTTCGGGCTGTGGGCCGGGTCATTCCGTAGCAGGCTGCCCCAGCGGTCCTTTCCCCTATGGCGAATCAATACGCTATGCGTTATAATGAGGGCGAGAAAAATATTTGCAGAAAAGAGCGATGCTATTGGCCAGCATTGAAGGTCAGCCGCGCCACCAGGCATATGACGAAACCATCAAAAACTTGCAGGTAAAAGACTGCCGGGGCCTGGCCAGCATTGTCCTCCCAGATATCTTCGAGGCAGAAGATGTGATTTTGAACCTCCATGAACTGTCAATGGCAGATATGAAAAAGCCGGATTATCTGGCCAAGATTAAACTCCATGGAGAGCATTTCCTCCTCCATTTGGAGTTCGAAGCAAATTACAGAAGCAATAAAGAAATGCAGCGCAGAATGCTGCGCTACTATTCCAGCCTGTACTGGAACGAGGACTTGCCCATCCTGCAGGCCGTGATAATTTTAAAAGAGCCAGCGGTTAAGGTGGTCTCTCAGGGCTTTGCATCTGCTGTTTTAGGCCAAGATGTCTTAAAACATCATTATCGGATTGTCAAACTATACGACATGGATAAATACGAGATCCTCAAAAAGCAGATTACCGCGCTATACCCGCTGCGGGTATTTATGCAGCACAGAAACGAGCCGCCGGTTGACCATATAAGGGAATGTCTTGAGGTAGCTGAAACAACCGATGATCCGGATTTTTACTTTCTAACTGTTGAATGCGGCAGAAAACTGTTTGGTATAGAACTCCTCGAAAAAATCGTGAAGGAGGCGATTTACATGGCGTCCACGCTTTATAAACATCCCTATGAAGCAGGTAGAATCGAAGGTAGAATCGAAGGTAAAACAGAACTGGTAATCAAGCAACTGTCAAAAAAGTT